>JAZSQT010000144.1:0-8768 GCA_045538075.1 Mucispirillaceae bacterium | reverse complement strand
TATATTTTAGATGCTTTAGCAACAAAGGTTTCTGTTTTTGCTTTTCTATCTGTTGCCGTTTCAGTTAATGCTAGTATTTTAGATACAGTACTTGATTCATATGTACTTGTTACTTTTAATTCAATTAAACCTTTATTATTTATCATTCCAGATAATACATAATCATTAATATTTACTTCTTTTAATTTACTTTCTCCAGTTATAGCACTTGTATTTAGTTTGGCATTACCTGATATAACAATTCCATCTAACGGTACTTTTTCTCCTTCAAGAATATTTTCACCTTGCCATACTTTAACTCCACCAGACAAGATTGCTATTTGAGGTTTTTGAGTAACTTCAGCATCTTTTGATATAGATATTATATCTTTAGTTTTAAAATTTACATTACCTTTACAAACTATTTTATCTATATCATTTTTCTTATTTAAGAAAACATTAATTTTATCTGAAGTTAATGTAAATTCATCATTAAAAACAATTACATTGCCAGAAAAAACATTTTTTCTTTCTTTGCCAAAATATTCTGATTTATCAGCTTGTATTTTTATTGGAGAATTTGCTTTTACACTCTCTTTAGGTGTAGCTCCTAACAAAAAAACAGAACTACATATTATTAATAAAAATTTAATCGTTAATACATATATATTATTCATCTTAATCCACTTTATATATTATAATTATTATCTAATTTCTAATGATAATATCATTTTTATCTTCTGGAATATAATCAAACGTAACATTATCTGTAAACATAATATAATTATGATTAATATTAAATTCAGCTTTATCTGAAGATAATTCATTCTCTCCTTGTATAAGCGTTATCCCATTTTCTACCGAGCCTATTCCAGTATCATAATTATAAGTTAAAAGTCCATCTTCCTTAGTATAGAAATCAAGATTTTCCATTACACCTTTAACATTACCACTTGCTTTAAGTATCTTTTGTTGTTCGTAAATTCCTTTATCAGCATATGCAGTTATTGAATTTTCATCAGAATTATAACTTAATTTTAAATTTATTAAATCAACGTCCATTGATATTTTATCAGCATATGCTTTTTCTGAATATAAATTAACAAACGTCTTATCATCAATAATATACAACATTTCAAGACCAAATATTTGTAATTTATTAGTTTCTATCATAGGTGAATAAGAAGGAATATCTTTTCCATCTTTCATAAGCACAAATGAAACTAAAAATAAAAAGAAAATGCTAATTATTGCTACAAAATATTTATATAATTTATTCTTTAAATAATTTTTAATCAATTTATTACCTATACTATTCCAGCTTTCAATAAATCTTGTATATGAATAATACCCAATAATACATTATCTTCATTAGATACTAATAATGATGATATACTATAATTTTCCATTATTCTTAAAGCACTTGCTGCTAATTCACTTGGTGATATTTTTTTTGGATTACTACTCATTAATTCTGAAATTTTCATATCGTATGGATTATGTGATTTAGTCATAGCTCTACGTAAATCACCATCAGTAATTATACCTATAATACAATTATTTTTATCTAAAACAGCAGTAACACCAAGACCCTTTTCATTTATAATTGATACTGCATCTTCTATTGTAGAATTAAGAAAAACAACTGGCAAGCTACTACCTGTATGCATTAAATCAGAGACTGTATAAAGCAACCTTTTTCCTAATGCACCAGATGGATGAAGCCTTGCAAAATCTTCTTCCTTAAATCCTCTACTTTTTATTAATGCAACAGCAAGAGCATCACCTATTGCTAAAGAAACAGTAGTGCTTGATGTAGGAGCAAGGTTTAATGGACAAGCCTCTTTCTCTATAGAAGCATCAAGAACACAATCACTTTTTAATGCTAAAGTTGATTCTTTATTGCCAACTATTGCAATTAAACCTAATCCTAATCTCTTAATTAGTGGAAGAAGTGATTTAATTTCTTCTGTTTCTCCACTATTTGATAATGCTATAACAACATCACCTTTTACAAGCATACCTAAATCGCCATGAACACCCTCTGCAGGGTGAAGAAAAAAAGCAGGTGTTCCAGTGCTTGCAAGAGTAGCTGCTATTTTTTTACCAATTAAACCAGACTTTCCCATACCAGTAACTACTACACGCCCTCTACAATTTAAAATCATTTCAACTGATAAAGCAAAATCATTATTAATATTTTTTATACATCTATTTAATGCTTCTATCTCTATTTTAATTGTTTCAATTGCAATTTTAACTAAATCGTCATTATTCATATATTAAAATCCTATTACTCTTCATTATCAATTTGCTCACAATTTTGAGATGATAATTCTTTTTTATACTTGTAAGCAGCATCTATAAAACTTGTAAAAAGAGGATGCGGATAGAATGGTTTAGACTTAAATTCTGGATTAAATTGACAACCAATAAACCATCTATGAGATTTTAGCTCTATTACATCAACAAAATTACTATCACTGCTAACACCAGTAACAGATAAACCAGAATTTTCAAAGGCTTCTACGTAACTATTATTAACTTCCAATCTATGCCTATGCCTTTCAGAAATAGTATTTTTTCCGTAAATTGATGAAATTAAACTATCATTTTTTAATTCTGTGTTACTGGCTCCTAGTCTCATGGTTGCACCCATCTCATCATTATAATGCTCGTCATGGCGATAATCTATAACTAAATTAGATGAACTTTTACTCATAAAAGTTTCAGCACTAGTTGCATCACTTATTTTTAACACATTCCTAGCGTATTCAATTACTGCTGCATACATTCCCAATGTTATACCAAAAAACGGTATATCTTTATTTCTTGCGTAATTAACTGCAACAATTTTACCTTCAACACCTCTTTCTCCAAATCCAGCGGGAATTAATATACCGTCTGCATCACTCAAATATTGGTTTGGTAAATTATTTTCAAGCATTTCTGCATCAACCCATTTTATATTGACTTTTACATTATTTGCCACTCCTCCATGTAATAATGCCTCAGTCAAACTAATGTAAGCATCTTTCATATTCAAATACTTACCAACTACTGCTATATTTACAGTATCTTCAGGTTGTTTAATTCTTTTTACAATTTCATGCCATTTATCTAAGTTGTAATTTCTTTCTTCTAAATTAAGTTTTTTTAGAACTACCTTATCCATACCCTCTTCATTTAAAATAAGAGGCACTTGATAAATTGTTTTTGCATCTATACAATTTATTACTGATTCTTTTCCAACATTACAAAATAATGCTAATTTTTTTCTGATACCATCATCTAATGGATATTCACTTCTACATACAAGTATATCAGGGCTAATACCTATCTCTTGAAGTTGTCTTACAGAATGTTGAGTAGGTTTAGTTTTCAACTCTCCAGCCATTTTAATATAAGGAACTAATGTTACATGAACGTATAATACATCGTTATCATTTAAGTCAAATTTCATTTGCCTAATAGCTTCAAGAAAAGGCAATCCCTCTATATCTCCTGTTGTACCACCTATTTCAACAATAACAATATCGTAACCATTAGAATCTGATACAATACAATTTTTTATTTCATCAGTAATATGAGGTATAACTTGAACAGTGCTACCTAAATATTCCCCTTTTCTTTCTCGTTCTATAACAGTATAGTAAATTTTTCCAGAAGTAAGGTCTGAATTTTTATTCATATCTGAATTAATAAATCTTTCATAATGACCTAAATCTAAATCACCTTCACCACCATCGTTAGTAACATAAACTTCACCATGTTGTAATGGACTCATTGTTCCAGGTCCATAATTAAGATAAGGGTCAAATTTCTTAATAGTAATTTTATATCCTCTTGCTTCAAGTAAAGCACCAAGAGATGCAGCAGTAATCCCTTTACCTAAAGAGGATAAAACTCCTCCAGTTACAAATATATACTTTGTAGCCATATCTATTTTAACTCCTTATCTAAACAACTTTTAGCATATTCAAGATCTTTTGGTGTGTCTATTGAAATTGGATTATAATCAGTAATTACAACTTTAATTTTTGCTCCATTTTCTAAAGCTCTTAATTGTTCTAAATTCTCACTTTTTTCAAGATTACTTCGTTCCATTTTTGTAAATTTAAATAAGTATTCTCTTCTAAAACCATAAATTCCTATATGTCTATACCTAATAACATTATCAATTTTATCTCTATTATAAGGAATTGGATAGCGAGAGAAATATAAAGCAAAATTATTGCTATCTAATACAACTTTAACATTATCTGGATTTAAAGATAACTCTTCGTTTGCAAAAGGAGTGCAAGCTGTAATCATATCAATTGAATTATCATTATTTAGTCCATCAAGTAATAGATTTATTAGTTTTGAAGGGATAAATGGTTCATCGCCTTGCACATTTATTATTATATCATCATCAATATTTTGTGCTGCAAAGGCAACTCTATCAGTTCCAGTTGCAATATTTTTTGGACTCATTATTACTTTTAAATTACTAATTTTATTACATACATTAAAGACTTCTTCATTATCTGTAACGACTATAACACTATTAGCTTTAGTATCAAGACAACGTTTAGCTACTAAACTAATCATTGGCTCACCACCAATTTCAGCAAGAACTTTACCGTAAAATCTTGATGAACCATATCTTGCAGGTATTATAACTGCACTCATTTATCCTCCAAAATATAACAAACAGATATAGCATTATGTCTTGAATGAGATATTGATACATTTATATCTTTTCTATGGCAACCTTTAATTTTAACGTAAGGTTTACCGTTCTTATCAGGCAAAATCTCAATATCTACAAATGATAACTGACTACCTATTCCACAACCTATTGCTTTTGCTATAGCCTCTTTACAAGAAAAACGACCTGCTACAAATTCTGCCTTTTTGCCTCTAATATTATATATTTCAATTTCTGATAATGATAAAATTCTATTGATAAATTTATCACCAAATTTGTTAATTGATAATTTTACCCTATCAATTTCAATTATATCACAGCCTAACATTTAATTCACTTAAAATTAATTAAATTTTTCATTTCACTAATTGCATTACTTAAACCAGTAAAAATGGCTCTTGATATAATAGAATGACCTATATTCAACTCATTCATACCATTAATTTCTGCTATTTGTTTAGTGTTTATATAATTTAACCCATGACCTGCGTTTACTTTTATATTTTTACTAATAGCATACTCTGTTGCAACTTTTATTCTTTCAAGCTCTTTTTCTTGATTTATGCCACTTTCATTAGCATATTTACCAGTATGAATTTCAATATATTCAGCACCTATTGATGCAGAAGCATCTATTTGATTAAAATCAGGTTCTATAAAAAGGCTAACTATAATATTTTCATTTTGTAATGATTTAACTGTTGATGATACTTGATTAAATAAGCCTACCACATCAAGACCACCCTCAGTAGTAATTTCTTGGCGTTTTTCTGGAACTAAAGTACTCATTCTCGGTTTAACATTTATAGCAATATCAACAATTTCACTATTACAAGCCATTTCAAGATTTAAAGGAATATTTATAACATTTTTTATTTCATATAGATCTCTATCTTGAATATGACGTCTATCTTCCCTTAAATGCACTGTAATTCCATCTGCACCACTATTTTGAGCAACTATTGCTGCATCTATAACACTTGGCTCTATTCCTCCACGTGCTTGACGCAATGTTGCAACATGATCTATATTTACTCCTAATAAAGCCATAAACTCCTCTATTCTATATCTTATTATTGATTTCTTTAATTGCCATATCAGCAATTTCATCGGCCATTAAAGATATTGTATCATAATCTTTACCTTCTATCATCACACGCAACTTATTTTCAGTTCCAGAATATCTAATTAATATCCTACCTGATGATGATAATTTATTCTCAGCCTGATTAATTAATTTTGAAGTATTTTCAAGAGTTTCTAAAGGTAATTTTGCTTTAACAATGACATTTTTTAAAACTTGAGGATAAGTTTCAATAAAAGAATATAATTCTGAAAGAGACTTACCAGATTTAACAATCACACTTAAAAGCTGTAATGCACTAATTAAACCATCTCCTGTTGTATTAAAATCAGAAAATATTAAATGCCCAGATTGTTCTCCACCTAAATTACAAGAGTATTTAGCCATATCTTCCATAACGTATCTATCACCAACGTTTGAACGAATTAGGCTAATACCATTTCTATTCATACTTCTCTCAAAACCTATATTACTCATCACTGTTGTAACTATAGTATTATGATTTAATCGTGATTCATTCATCATATTAATGGCACAAATTCCTATAATTTTATCGCCATCAACAATATTGCCTTTTTCATCAGCAAATATGACTCTGTCTGCATCACCGTCAAAAGATATTCCTAAATCTGCTTTATGGTTGACTACTTCTTTTGCCATATTTTCTGGATGCACTGCACCACAATTATCATTAATATTCGTCCCATTTGGTTCAACATTCATTAATATTAATTCAGCTCCAAGCTCTCTTAATGCCATAGGTGCAACCTTGTAAGCTGCTCCATTTGCACAATCTAATACAATCTTCAAGCCTCTTAAATCAATATTTTTTGGAAATGTATTTTTTACGAACTCAACGTATCTACCTATTGCCGTTTCAATTCTTGATGCTTTGCCTATTTTTTCTGAATCAAGTTTAGGCTCATTTTCATCTATCATTTTTTCTATTTCATGCTCTGTTACATCGGCTAATTTATATCCATTTGCATTAAAAAATTTTATACCATTATCGTAATAAGGATTATGGGAAGCAGAAATTACAACTCCAGCATCTGCTCTAAGAGATTTCGTTAAAAATGCAATAGCTGGTGTTGGTAAAACTCCTACCATCACAGCATCAATGCCAGCAGAACAAATACCAGAAACAAGTGCATTTTCAAACATATAACACGATAATCTCGTATCTTTACCAATTACTATTTTACGATGAGTATCACTATTATTTCTAAATAATCCTGCTGCTGCTCTGCCTAATTTTATAGCAAAATCAGCCGTTAAAGGTTCAACGTTAGCCTTTCCTCTAATTCCATCAGTTCCGAAATATTTTCTCATTATTCTATCTCAAATACTATTTTTTTGGGGTAATTAGATATTTCTATATTCTCAATTGTTGTTTTATATCCAATTTTTTTAGTATATTTACCAGCTTTAGTAACATTAGAACAATCAACAAAAAATGTAGTCATTGTTAAAAAATTATCAAGAACATCTACTCTACCTCTAACTGTAACAGATTCTAAAGATATTTCGTTTTTTAATTTTAAATTTCCCATTAAGTTAATGCACGAAACTGGGACATTTTCTATAACCTTAGACGAAATATTTTCAGTAACTTTAACACGAACTTCTACTTCATCTGGCGAGATAGACGTAACACCATCTTCATTTTTGAATCCAATATGAAAAACAGTGTTCGTTTGTATATCAGAGATATTAATAGGTGAAGTTGGAATAAAACTTTTATTTATTATTTTTGATTTAGCACCTTTAATATAGGCAAAATCTGGACTTGTAGATATGGAATCAATTTTATATCCATTTTCAACTTCACCTATAAAAGTTGGAGCAATAGGCAAATATTTAGTTTCAATTTGGTCAATAGTAATTTTTAATTCAGGTGGATCAACTTCTGTAATTTCTATACCAAAAGGAACAGTAAAATCTGATGGTAGTATTCTCCTAACTGTATCACCTACAGGCAGTGATCTAACGTCCATATTTAACATAATACTTGAATAATTCATATTAGTTAATAACTTAGCAGAACCTCTAATAGTAACAGATACATTCGTTATTGGAGTAGTAGCAATATTGTCTGACGGAGTATGAACTAATATTACTGGAACATTAATTGTTTTTGTTTCTACTTGAACAACTACTACTGTTACCCATAAAAATAAAGCAATTAAAACACTTAATAATTTTAAAAAATTATTATTTAACATAGCTCTAATCCGTTTTTAAATTAAAAATATTAGCTAAAGTATCTTTTAAAGTTTTTGCGTCTAATTCTGACGTTATTTTACCTGCATTTGCCACTGCTATTGCTCCACGTTCTTCACTTACGACAATAGCTATAGCATCTGTTTCTTCAGTAATACCAATAGCAGCTCTATGACGAGTTCCATACATTTGAGCAACATCATCTCTTTTTGTCAAAGGTAAAATACAACTAGCATACGTTAATCTTGTATCTTCTATAATTACTGCTCCATCATGTAAAGGAGAATATGGTATAAAAATACTTAATAGTAAATCTTTACTAACTAACGAATCAATTTTTTGCCCAACTTGAACGTAGTTTGACAACTGAGTACTTCTTTGAATTAGAATTAATGCACCTAACTGTTTATTGGCAAAAATAGTAGCAGTCCTCACAAGTTCATCTACAACTTGATTACTAAGATTAACTTTACTTCTAAAAAGCCTTGATTCACCAATAAGTGCCAATGTTCTTCTAACTTCAGGCTGAAAAATTATAATTATTATAAGAAATAAATAGCCATAAAAACTATCTAATATCCAACTAGTAAGTCGTAATCCAACTATATGAGAAACGCCTAATAAGATAAATATTAGAAAAATAGCAACAACCATATATATTGCTTTTGTCCCTTTTATTAACAGAAGTAATCTGTAAATAAGAAAACTTACAAGAACAATATCAATAATATCCATTAATGAAAATGTAGATATAATTGTCCTGATTGTATCTATCATCTTTACTATACC
>JAZSQT010000047.1:0-2350 GCA_045538075.1 Mucispirillaceae bacterium | reverse complement strand
GGGAGTTTTGGGTGAAACCCCGAGCGTAAGCGAGTTAACGACCTTATTGAATAAATATATGGAATGCTTTTACTTCTGGAGAAAAAATTGTGTTCTTTAGGAAAGTTGATATTGAAACAGCCCTTACACCGAAACAAGTATATAAAATTTGAAATTGTTTATATAATTTGTAGATTGCCACGACGATTAAAATCGTCTCGCAATGACTTTAAAAGGTAAAAACGTAAAAACAGTCATTACGAGGAGTGTAACGACGAAGTAATCCACTTAAAACTATAAAAATTTAATTAATTATTTTTTTGTAAAATATAAAATTCTACAATCTATTGCAATAACTTAAATATCAATTTATAATAAAAAGTTAAACGAATATTTTAAAATGTTTCACGTGAAACAATAGGAACAATATGAATAAATACGATATAATTGTTATTGGTGCAGGTCATGCAGGTTGTGAAGCAAGTCTTGCAGCTGCAAGAATGGGTGCTAAAACGCTACTTCTTACAATCTCTATAGAAAATATTGCATTAATGGGTTGCAATCCAGCTATTGGTGGTTTAGGCAAAGGAAATCTTGTAAAAGACCTTGACGCTTTAGGTGGACAAATGGCAAAAAATATTGATGAAAGTGGCATTCAATATAGAACATTAAACACTAAAAAAGGTTCAGCAGTCCAAAGTAGCCGTAGCCAAGCAGACAAATATTTATATAAAGAGCGTATGGCAGACACTATTCTATCTACAAACAATTTATCTGTTAAGCAAGCAATTGTAACAGACGTATTAACAGAAAACAATATTGTTGTAGGAGTTTCAACTGCTTGTGGTCAAACTTTCACGTGTCAAAAATTAATAATTTGTGGTGGAACATTTATTGACGGTATTATTTATATCGGCAACTTTCAAATGAATGCAGGTAGAATGTATGAACCTTCTGCAATAGCTTTATCAAATTCTTTAAAGAGAATTGGCTTTAATCCTATTAGATTAAAAACTGACACTCCTGCAAGAGTGCATATTGACACTATTGATACGACTGGATTAGAAGTATATAAATGTGATGAAAATATAGTGCCATTTTCTTTTGAAAGTAATCTTCTAAAATTGCCTCAAATTGATTGTTGGCTTACTTATACTAACGAAGAAACCCATAAAATCATTGCAAACCATGTAAAAGAAAGCCCTTTTTATAACAATACTATTACAGATTGGAAAGGTCCACGATATTGCCCTTCTATTGAAGATAAGGTTACAAAATTTCCAGAAAAAACTCATCATAATATTATATTAGAACCAGAAGGTCTTAACAGTAAAGAAGTTCACGTAAACGGATTTTCAACATCACTACCAGTAGAAATTCAAGTTAAGGCGTATAGAACTATTAAAGGTTTAGAAAAATGCCAATTTACTCGTCCAGCTTATGCAATTAGTTACGATGTGTATCAACCAACTGGCTTATATAAAACTTACGAAACGAAATTAGTAAAAGGTTTATATTTTGCTGGTCAAATTAATGGCACTAGTGGATATGAAGAAGCAGCAGTTCAAGGTTTTATGGCTGGAGTAAATGCAGTATTATCTCTTGATAACAAGGAGCCATTTATCTTAGGCAGAGACGAAAGTTATATTGGAGTGTTGACAGATGATATTGTTACAAAAGGAGTTGACGAGCCTTATAGAATGTTTAGTTCTCGTGGAGAATATCGTTTATTGTTAAGAGAAGATAACGCAGAACATAGGTTAATAGAGTATGGATATAAATTTGGTCTTATAAGCAAAACTAGATACGATAGATTTTTAAAAGAAAAAGAAGATATTAAAAACGAAATTGAAAGACTAAAAAATACGTTAATCAAAATTGATAAAGAAAACACAGAAAAATTAAATAAAATTGGTGTAAATATAAGCCAATCTATATATGCTTACGATTTGTTAAAACGACCAGAAGTTAACTATAATTTTCTTCTTTCAGTAATAAATGGAGGATTTTCAGATAGAAAAGCTAAACAAATTGAAACGGAAGTAAAATATAGTGGATATATAGAAAAGCAAAATAAAGAAATAGAAAAATTAAAATTATTAGAAGATGTAGTAATACCAGAAGATTTTTGTTACGATAATATATCTGGATTAAGAAGCGAATTTATTGAAAAATTGAAAGAACTTAGACCAAAAACTTTAGGGCAAGCAAGCAGAATAAAAGGCATTAATATGGCTGCTATAGCCATACTTGATATTCAAATATCAAAAAGTAAGTTATAATTTTATTTTTAGTAACTTATCTTATTATGAATATTAGTTATAATAATAAATTCAAAATCACATAATAGATTTTTATTATAATTAATTAT
>JAZSQT010000045.1:0-1818 GCA_045538075.1 Mucispirillaceae bacterium | reverse complement strand
ACGAATAACTGGTTGTTTGGATTTAAATTATCTACAACAGTAGAAATTATAAGTTAATATTAAACCTGGATAAATGACGACGTGTGGTTCTGGTATATCTACAACAGTAGAAATTATAAGTTAATATTAAACTCAAAATAAGGAAAGCCTAAATAATCCATCTACAACAGTAGAAATTATAAGTTAATATTAAACCCTTATGATAAAAATTGCAACACTTTTTTTATATTTAAATATTAAAACATTAAACAATAGAATAATACAATAAACATTTAAAAACATAATTTTACCTTTAAAAAATATTAAGACTAAGGATTGCAATATTAATTATTCTATAATCAATATATCACTTTCTTCGTTTTTTGCATAGCCAAAATTTGTTATTTTGCAACTTTTACTCGTTTCTATGATTATTACACTATCCATTTGAGAAAATTTTTTTTCAAAATTAAATGTAATTTCCTCTTTTATTACATCAAGCATTCTTTTACTATTTTTTATTTTAAATACTGAATATTGTATTCTACTACCAAATTTTTTTAAAAAATTTGAAAATCTGTTTCTTAATTTATCATTAGAAATATCGTAACTAATTATTATCATTTTGTAATATTGCCTTTGGAAATTTACTTATATCGCCATTTTTCATAAACCATCTATAATAGCTTTGTATAAAATCAAAAATAACAGATTTATGTATCATTATTTCACTTAAGATTAATTTTACAAAATCAGACGAATATTGCCAGTTTAATTGATATTGCTCTTTATACTTTGTAAATTCATAATCTTTAATTTGACCTAAATTTATTGCTTTTCTAATTTTATAATCTACTATCGGCCTAAAAGGTTCTATAATATCACATACTAATGATTTTCTTTTATAAAATTCTTGATGTAAATTACCTTTATAAATATCAAATCCATAAATATTTAACACAGCTTCAATATAGTTAAATAACACTGTATAACCTATATCTAATAATAAATTTATCTCATCTGCTTTAACTCGTGGTTGCCTACCTTTCCAATTAAATTCCTTAAAAATTCTATTAAAATAGACTTTCGCACAAGTTCCTTCTATTCCCATAATTTCTTGAATATCGTAATGATTGTTTTTTAGTTTATCTATAGATTTATCAAAAATTATTAATACATCTTTAATGTTTTTATCTCTCAACTTTTGCAAAGTATTTTTTTGATTTTTTATTTTATTAATAATTAATTCTTTAGCAATTAATTTTGAATTATCATTATTATATTGCTTTTGCCTTAATAAAAAATTACCTTCCAAATAAAAATTTATATTAGCATACAACCTAAATGAACTTTTGAAAAATAATATAGAAAATCCAAACTTTTTACTTCTTTCAATTATTCCACTACTTATGCTAATACCACCTATAATAAAAACAGCAAATATACTATAACAAGTTACTTGAATTTTCATTTTACTATCTTTGTCTAAAACTACTAAATTATCATTTTTGAAAATAATTTTTTCTCCATCTTTTGCAAATAGTAAAATTATCTTTTTTTCTATAAAATCTGGTTTTGTTAGCATATTAAACTCCTATAACAAGATGGTTCATAAATACAATTTTCACATTTCTTTTTATTTGTTTGAATATAGCTATCAATTCTAAAATTTTTTATTTCATTCACTAATTTACGAAATTTATTATCCATTTCTTTATCTTGATTAGGTAATTTAATATTATAATTTTTATTATCTTTAATACTGTGAAATCTTATTTTTTCAACATTATATCCCATTTCTATTAGAGAATAATATTGTGCATACAACTGAAAAATATA
>JAZSQT010000117.1:0-5329 GCA_045538075.1 Mucispirillaceae bacterium | reverse complement strand
TGGTAAAATAGATAATATAGTAGAATTAAAACAGCAATGCTTAAATTGTATTAATTATTCAAAAAATGGATGTAAATTATCAGATGCTAAAAAAGAATGGCAAATAAAAGAAGCCTTAAAAGAAAATTCAGAATTATGTGATGATTATAAACAAAAATTTATTCCAGTAACTAAATATTATAAAGTTTGGAATATACAACAAACTACATTCCAAGATAAAGAAGAATATAAAAATATTCCAGAAGTAATTACAGAAAATATAAAACTTGCAGATGAAGTTATATATGGAATGGAAGCAGATGGATTAGGTATTAATATTGTAAAAGATAAAGCAGGATACGATAATATTACTGATAGAATAAATGTGCTTAGTAAAAATCGTTTTACTAATTACAATGACTTTTATGCACATATATTTAAACTTATATCTTTTTCTACTGGAAATAAAAATAGATTAGATTTGCCATATTTACAAAATATTACTGATATTTACGAATATGGGACTATAGTAGCTGAAGTAGCAGCAGGATTAATTGCATCAGAGTGTGGCATAAAGTTTAATATAAAAAGAAGTGCTGAATATATTGCAGGCTTAATAAATATATTAAATAAAGATAGTCGCTTTATTCTTATGGCAAGTAATTCGGCAAAACGTATTCTTGAATATGTGTTATCAGCTAAAGATAAATTTAATCAAAAAGTCGCATAATTAATCAAAATTGTAAGAATACTTCTGAATTTAATTATTTAAACAGTTTAAGACTGTTTAAAAATTTAATAAGGAGGTGTTTTAAGTATGAAGAAGTTTTTGGATATAATTGAAAAAACTGCCAGTATTATACTGACAGTTCTTCAGTTATCAAAAACAGCAATAGAGCTATTTAAACTATTTAAATAATCTCTGTTGCGAAGATTAGGTGTAAGCAGCACCTAACCTTTATTCATACTATATCAAAATTAATAAAAAAATCAATATATAAAATAAAGTTTGCATAAACTTTATTTTAAGGAGAAATAAGATGACCGTTAAATCATATTCAAAAGAAGATTTTATAACAATTGTTAAATCATTTTCAGATAGTGTTAAATTACAAGATTTAGGATATAAAATAGATAAAATTGAAAAATATAAAATAATAGAAAATAGGCTAATTGGATGCAAATATTCATTAGTAAGTGGAAATAAAAAACATACTGTAAGTATTAATTATGGTGGAGAATTTACTGTGGATTGTGGCGATAAATTAGATAATCAATGTAATTTTAAATTTAAACCAAAATCTAAAATTATTAGAAGAAAAACACTAGAAAATATAAAATTTGGATACTGTAAACATATTGCTGCATTATTTGCTGAAGAAGCTGAAAATATTATTAATATAGTTGTTCCAGAAATAATATCAGATTTAAATAATGCAAATAGGAAGGAAGTAAATAATCAAAATGATGAATTGGATTATATAAAAAAATATTTATTTAAAATTCCAGTATTAATTGAGGGTGATAGAGGTAGTGGTAAAACTTACGATGTATTTAAGTTAGCAAAAGAATTAGATATTGAACCAGTTGTTGTTGGAGGGCATTCTGGAATTGAATCTATTGATTTATTGGGAAGTTTAATTCCTTTTAGCATTCCAGTTTATCAAAATGAAACATTATCAAAAGTAAGAGCATCTGATTTATTAGATGGTGCTGATGTTCCATATCAATTAAATATAGGCACGTCGCAACAATTAATATGGAAAGATGGTCCTGTTACAGAGGCTTTTAGACAAGCAGCGAATGGAAATAAATCAATTCTAATTATTGATGAGTTATTACGAATACCTCAAAGAGAGTTAAATATTTTATTAACAGCTATAACTCCAATAAACAATCAATATGTATTAAGGACAGGAAGAGTATTATTTATTGAAAATGGTATAGCAAAAGAGGAAGTAATAAAAGCACCAATTGAGAATATCTTTATTGTTGCAACAACAAATATTGGAGGTAGTTATGCAATTGATGATATTGACCCAGCTTTAGCAGAAAGATTTATTGTTAAAAGAAAAGATACTAAATCTTCGCAATTGCTATCTATTTTAAAAGCTCACGCTGAAGCAAAAGGCTTTGATTGTGTAACGTCTCCAAGTTTATTACCAACACGCTTAAAAGAGTTTTATGAATTTATGGTTGAAGCAAAGAAGCAGGGTTTTGTAGAAAATATTCCTACAACAAGAACATTATCAAGGGCAATACAGCTTGCAGATAATGAAAATGATGTATGGAATATTTTAGACGATCAGATTCTATTATGGATCGGAAGAGACCTTGATGGGTTTCCTATAGAAGAACAATATGAAAAAGTAAAATTAATAATCAATAAAGTATCAAATGATGATTATATTCCTTTTTAAAACAATACTTCTGAATTTAAATTATTCAAATAGTTTAAGACTGTTTGAAAATCTAAAGTAAGGAGGTGTTTAATGTATGGATAAATTTGTAATGCTTAAAAGAGCCTTAGAGATAATCTCCTTAGCTCTTAAAGCTATAAACGAATTAATTGAGCTAATAAGAAAAATGTTAGATTAGTTCAATTTAGAGGAAGTTACAGGCTTCCTCTATCCATACAATAATTTAAAATTATAATTAAGTCAATAAATAAAAAAGTTCATAATAACTAATTAATCAAAATTGTAAGAATACTTCTGAATTTAAATTATTTAAACAGTTTAAGACTGTTTGAAAATATAAACGAGGAGGTAATATAAGAATGGAAAAAGTTTTAGTTATAATTGAAAAAACTGCCATCATAATTGTGGCAGCTTTTCAAATACTAAAAGCTCTAACAGAGATAATAAAACTATTTAAATAGTTTTTCTGTTAGCGTGGTTAGGTGTTAGCAGCACCTAACCACTTTCCATATCTTAAACAAAAATCAAAAAAAGTCAACGAATAAGATAAAGTTTATAAAAACTTTTATATAAGGAGAATAAAATGGATATAAAAATTAATAAGGAAGCTCAAATTGTAATAGAAAAGCATTTAAAAAATTTACATTTTAAAGAGTTTTTAAATAATAATATTAAGGAAAAATTAAAAATATCCTTAATAAAAGATGATGCCCCAAAACATATTAAAGAGAATACTACAGCTCATTGGTATTTTGTAAAAGAGTATAATGATTCATATCATAAAATTACTATAAATCCGTATATAACACGGTTTATTTCTGATAATTCAATTATGAGTAAAAAGTATGATACTATAGGTTCAACTCCTTATATTGATAACATAAAAAAGGAAGTATATCTATCGTATATAGAAAAATATTTTTATCACGAATTTGCTCATGCATTATATACAGAAAAAGATTTAAAAAAAATCCAAAATATTTTGAATGAGAATAAAATTCCTTTTGAATTATTAAACACTTTAGAAGATGCAAGAATAGAAGAGGCTTATAGAAAAAACTTTAATTATAAGTTTAATTGGGGTGAGTGTGAGGGATATTCTGATGTTTCAGATTTTTATGATAATCCAGAGCTAATATACAACCCATTAACAGTATTTCTTGCCTTTATACAAAATGAGGGTGTTTTTACAGTATTGGAAAAACATAAAGATGTAGTAGAATTTTATAAAAAAGCTATTAATGCTAAAGATACTTATGAAATTATTGATTTATGTAAGGAATGGCAAAAAAACTTTCCTGAACAAAAGAGGGAAACGTTTGAAGTAATATATGAAAACCTTAACAGATCACATCGTCAACGCCCGGATAAATACAATGATATAGATATTCAAAATTCTGTTATTGTTGATGAATATTCATTTAGTATAAACATTGATAATTGTGTTCAAGAAACTGATAATAAATTATATGAACAAAATATTATAGTTGAAAATAATACAATAGATTCTTTAGATATTTTAAGAGGTGATAATATTATTGATAATGAAAGAGTGTTAAAAAATACTCATGTATTTGAAAGAATATTAAAAAGTAATATAAAAACAACAACAATAATACCTAGAAAAAACATCTCTATAAAAAACTATATTAGTGGTAAGCAGAATTTTTTTATAAAAAAAGATACTGGTAAAAATATAAGGAACACAAAAGACTTTTCGCTAATTTTTGATTGTTCTGGTTCTATGAGTGGTTATCCATTAAAAGAAGGCTTAATATTGATTAGCGTATTAAATAATCTATCTAAAAAAGGTATGATTACTGGTAATATAATACTAACAAGTGAAGTTGTTGATAATACTATTACTTTAGTATATCCACTACCTATAGATGAAGAAATTATAAAGAAAATATCAGTAAATGGAAACGAAGGATTTGCCACTACATTTAAAAAAGTATCACCATTATTAAAAAAATCTGATTATGTATTTGTTTATACCGATGGTTGCATAGTAGATGAACCTGATACAAATTATGCTAAAAGTCATGGAATATGTACTTATGGCATGTATGCAGGAGATGATGATATGACAGAAAAGTTAAGCGAATATTTTGACACAGTAATATCAAGAAAATCTATAGAAGAGTTAATTAATTCAATAATCAAAAAAGTTCGTAGTAACTAATTAATCAAAATTGTAAGAATACTTCTGAATTTAATTATTCAAATGGTTTATAACTGTTTGAAAATATAAACGAGGAGGTGTTTAAAGTATGGAAAAGATTTTTATAATGCTTAAAAGAGCTACTAATTATTTTTTAGTAGCTCTAAAAGCAATAAAAACCTTATTAGAAATCATAGAGAAAATAAAATGATTTCTATTTTAGAGGGAGCTAACCCTCCCTCTATCCATACAATAATTTAAAATTATAATTAAGTCAATAATCAATAAAGTTCATAATAACTAATTAATTAATATTATAAGAATACTTCTGAATTTAATTCTTTAAATGGTTAATACTGTTTGAAAATATAAAAGAGGAGGTAATATAAGAATGGAAAAAGTTTTGTTTATAATTGAAAAAACTGCCACACTTATGATGGCAGTTTTTCAAACAACAAAAACAATAATAGAGATAATAAAACTATTTAAATAGTGTCTCTGTTATTGTGGTTAGGTGTTCCACGCACCTAACCTTTTTCCATATCTTACATAAAAAATAAAAAAAATCAATAATGAAAACAAATAAAGTTTGCAAAAACTTTTTAACTAATTTTGCCCTACTTAGTGAGGCGAACCCCATTTATTGGACAAATAGATGGGGTGTTTTTATGTCAAGGAGAATTAAGTATAGTTATGAATTACGCAGAGAGATATTGCGTAAATATTTTGAAGAGCAAAGAAGTCTATCTTCATTATCTTCTGAATA
>JAZSQT010000133.1:0-4174 GCA_045538075.1 Mucispirillaceae bacterium | reverse complement strand
GAGTATTTTATCAAAAATAAGATAATTAAAAATTCTATTAATACTTTAAAAATTATAGAATAGTCGTAGTATATAGATTATCAATAATCACTATAAATCATAATTTTATTATTGTATGAATACTGAAATTTCAGTAGTATTGGAGTGTTTAGAAAAAGTAAAGGTTTTAACACGTTAATGAATAATAAAATTAAAACTATCTTAAAAATTGTTTTTAGTATCTTATTGATGACTTTAGTTATAAAGTTATCTGACCCAGAAAAAATTGCCAAAACTATCTCTAACGCAAATGTTTTTATGCTTATTATTGCATTTATTTTAATTCTCTTAGGGACATTTATTGCCAGTTATCGTTGGTTTACGGTAATGAACACATTAAATTATAAAGGTGATGTTAAGTTTTATATAAAAAGCTACTTTTTAGGTGTATTTTTTAGTCAACTATTGCCATCATCTATTGGTGGCGATGCTTATCGTGTAATAGATGTTTCAAGTCTTGGTTACAAAAAAAGAGACGCTTTTTTAGGAGTTTTAATAGATAGAGGATTAGGGATAGTTGGAATTTTTATTGTAAATATCGTATTTAACAACATATTAACAACTCTTTTGCCTAAAGCAATACACAATATTTTAAATATAATATCTATTGCTGGAATAATTGGCTTTATATTATTTGCCTTAATAAATAGAATAGATTTTTTTAAAACAAATAAAGTTACCCTTTATCTTGTAAAAGCCTCAGAATATTTAGCAAATGTTTTAAATACTCCAAAAAAAGCCTTATTCCAAATGTCTTTATCTGTATTGATACATTTGATTACTTTTGTTGGAGTTTATTTTATTGCTTTAGCAGTAGGTGCAAATCTAAGTATTGCAACATTTATGGTGATAATGCCTCCTGTAATATTGCTTACTATTATTCCTATTTCTTTAGCCGGCTGGGGTATTAGAGAGGGTGCAATGGTAGGCTTATTTAGTTTTGTAGGTGTAGAAAAAGATGTTGCAGTATCAATATCTATAATATTTGGATTGTGTTACGTAATTCAAGGATTAATAGGTTTAATGTTATGGATACAGCATAAACATAAAGGATAATTAATATATAAATTATAATAGATTATAAAAATAACTTGTATTTTTATTTTTTTTCTAATATATATCCTCTAATCTGATATGTATAAATGTATATATCATCATTTATATATATAAATATTCGTATGTTTAGTAATACATACCATAAGGTGGTAGTTAATGAAAATTCAGACAATGAGGTTTATAGATAAATATGCTGGTATTCCATTATGTGTAGTATCTTCTATTATAAAAAAAATATTTTTTAGAAGTAGTGGCAAAAAGATACCTAAAAAAGTTTTGTTTATAGAACTTTCTGAGATGGGCAGTGCTATTTTGGCAGATCCAGCTATGCGTAAATGTCAAAAAGATTTTAATGCAGAATTATTTTTCGTTATATTTAAAAGGAATAAAGCGTCATTACAATTATTAAACACAGTTAGTGATAAAAATATTTTTACGCTTGATGCAGATAATATATTTTCGTTATTTAGTGATACAATAAAATTCTTTAAATGGTGTAGAAACCGTAAAATTGATACAGTAGTTGATTTAGAGCTTTTTTCAAGGTTTACTGCGTTACTTTCTGCTTATTGTGGAGCAGATAATATTGTTGGTTTTCATAATTTTTATGGTGAGGGGCTATATCGTGGCAATATGCTTACTCATAAAGTGTTTTATAACCCACATCATCATATATCAAAAAATTTTATTGCAATGGTTAATTGCCTTTTGGAAAAATCAGACGGGTTGCCTTTTTCTAAAACTATAGTTAAAGATGAAGATGTTAAACTTGAAAAAGCAGTAATTGATGAAGAAACCGTTAAAAAAGTAAAAGAAAAAATATCATCATTGTATAAAGATTACGAAAATAAAAGAATTGTATTAATTAACCCTAATGCCAGTGATTTATTACCCCAAAGACGTTGGAGTAAAGATAAATATGTTACACTTATAAAAATGATATTAGAAAAATATGAAGATGTATTAGTATTAATAACTGGAGCAATAGGAGAAAAAAAAGAAGCAGAAAGTTTATTAAAACAAATTGATATGGATAGGTGTATAAATTTTGCAGGTAAATTACATTTAACAGAATTAACATCGTTATATAGTATATCTACTTTAATGGTTACAAACGATTCTGGACCAGCTCATTTTGCTTCAGTTACAAATATGCCAACGATAGTTATATTTGGCCCTGAAACTCCTGCGTTATATGGCTCCTTAGGACCTTCAACGCCAATTTATGCTGGATTATTATGTTCGCCTTGTGTTAATGCTTATAATCATAGAAAAACACCATGTAAAAACAATGTATGTTTAAAAGTTATTGGCACAGAAGAAGTTTTTAAAGAAGTCGTTAAAAGGTTGAAATAGTGATTAATTATTTAAAAAATCAAACACCAGTTTTTCAAGCAGTAGTTATTATTATTTTATTAGGATTTGTGCTATCTTTATATAATATACTTATTCCTATCTATTTAGATGAGGCTTACTATTGGGTGTGGTCAATTACTCCAGAGTGGAGCTATTACGACCACCCTGCTATGGTGGCTTGGATTATGTATCCCTTTTCCTTAATTGGCACTAACCCATATATTACACGTCTTGCTACAGTAATATGTATGAGTGTTACTTTATATTATCTCTTTAGAATTACTTTATACATAGCAGGAGAAAAACCTGCGTGGATAACACTATTTATCTTTGCAATTATTCCAGCAACCCACATGGGATACGTTTTTATTACTCCAGATTCACCTTTAATGATGTTTTGGACTGCAGGAATGTATTATACATGGCTTGCAATTAGTGAGGGTAAAACTAAATATTTTATTATAGCAGGTTTTTTAACTGGTTGTATGATGCTAAGTAAATATACTGGAATTTTATTTCCAGTAAGTGTATTTATTTTTCTATTAATTAGACGTAGAGATTTGTTTAAAGATATTAGATTATGGGTTACAGTTTTAATAGCAGCTTTTTGCACTTTTCCTATTTTTTATTGGAATGCAATGCACGATTGGATAAGTATTGCTTTTCAATATAAGCATGGCACAAGTGATAGTTTTACTTTCGCTGGTTGGGATTTTATTCTTTTTGTTTTAGGTGCTCTTATTATTCCTACTCCAATATTAGCATTTATTTTAATTAAATATATATCAAAGAAAGTTTTATGGTTTAAAGATAATTCAAGGCTTTATTTAGTTGTTTTAACTTTATTTCCTATGTTTTTCTTTTTTTATAAAGGCTTTTTTAAGAAAATGGAGTTAAATTGGATAATACCAGCTTTTTTAGCAGGGGCAGTTCTTATTGGTATAGGTGCAGTAGAATTAAAAATGAAAAAAACTTTAAAATACGGTTGTATTTTTGCTATATTTTTAACTGTAGTTTTGCGTCTTGCTCCAGTTTTGCCTTTTCCTCCAAAATTAAATATTGCAGATAGGCTATTAGGTTACGATGAAGTTTGTAATTACGTTGCAAATATCGTAAAGAAAGATGAAGTAGTTTATAGCGACCATTTAACTACTGCAAGTATGTTGCGATATTATCTTGATGACCATAGAAGAGTGTATATTCCAGTTTCTACTCGTTTTAGCCAATATACTATTTGGGATAATATGCCAAATAGTAAAATGCTCCAATCAAACGGGTTATACGTAGGTGGCAAAGACGCATATAATGAATTAGTTAAAATTTTTAAAAAAGTTGAGTTTGTAGAGCGTTATGTTTCTAAACCAAAAAATGCAACAGAAAAAGAATTTTTTATATATAGATGTTACAATAAGTTGTAATATATATGGATTGCCACGACGATTAAAATCGTCTGGCTATTGACTTGTTTTTACGTCATTACGAGGAGTGAAACGACGAAGTAATCCAGTAAAAATGATTGATAAAAAATTTAGTTTTAAAATTAATTAACTCTTTTCTGTGTAAAGATTATTTCAATATTAACTTTCCTAAAGAACACAATTTTTTCTCCAGAAGTAAAAGCATTCCATATATTTATTCAATAAGGTCGCAAAAACGGGTGGCGTTTTATTAATCGCCACGTTTTCTGTCAACCAACTCGCTTACGCTCGGGGTTTCACCCAAA
>JAZSQT010000054.1:0-23417 GCA_045538075.1 Mucispirillaceae bacterium | reverse complement strand
AAATATACATAATATAAATAAAATAATAATATTCAAAATATATAATATTACATTATTCTATAAACTTCAAATTATAAAAATTATTATAATTAAATAAATATAAAGAATTTGTGATTAGGTATAAACAAAAAATCACTACCAATACTTATTATCAATAAATATAGTATTTACTACAGTATCAGCAATAACTTTATATCCTTTCGTTACTAAAAATTCTTCAACTCTCTTATCTTTTGAGAAATTACCCTTACCATCATTTACGATTGTTTCAATACAAAATACTTTCGGTCTATATATATCAAAATCTAAATCCTTTAATATAGATAACTCTAATCCCTCAATATCCATATTAACGAAATCAACACCATTATTATAATATTTATCAAATAGCTCATTGATTGTTATTGTTGGTATTTTAATAACATCTAATAATTTTGCATTACCTGCTTCTATATATTTATCAACATTAGCTTTTTCAAAACTTGATAATCCATCACCATCAAGAATATAAAATTCAAGATTGCAACCATTCTTAACCATTTCATTAGAAACAAGACCAACATTTAATACAGTATCTCTTTCTCTTTTTAGAATAAAATCTTTTGCTAAATCTGGATTTGCCTCAATACAAACACCTTTTGCATTATATTTTTTATAAAAATAATATGTATTACTTAATTTTTCTGGAAAATTTGCTCCTATATCAAAATAATATTTAATAGGCTCTTTAATTATTTCCCTAAATACATAGTCAATAATTGTATCTTCTCCTGTTTGAGAATATGAGTTTTGTGATATACCTTGATTTTTACCTAATTTAAGATTATTTCTAAGTTGCGTTTCTGCTTGCAATATAAAAGGTATATTGCCATGGGAATAACACTTAAATTCAATTTCTTTGCTTTCTTGTAGTGAGAAATTAATTATTACTTCATTATCATAGGATAAATCCTTACTTGTAATCTCCCTTTCTGCAAGAATTATAGAATCTTCTGTTATTTCAACGTAACATTTACAAATATTAATTTCTTCTGAATTTTCAAAAGGAGGATAATCTTTAAAGGTAAAAACAACAGTATAATCGCCTGGCTCTAAGGTAACGTATGGACCATACAAAACTAACCCATTTTCGCCCCAATTTACTTGTATATAATATTTACCATTATCAGAAAAAATATCCCCTACTGAAGAATATACAAAACCTCTATCTACATATTTTGATTTCGTTACAACTTCATTTAAAACCTTGTCCTCTAATATATTATTACAAATACAATATTCAATATTATTAATTTTATTTAAAAATTCTGATAAATCTTTAATAAAACTTTTATGATATATAAATATGAAATCGTATTGTGAAAAATCAATATCATTATTTAAGGGATAATATGGAATGTAAGATATATTATAATCATAATTTTTTATATATTGACTTCTAAAAAAATCTATCCTACAACCAATACATAATATATTTTTATAATCTTTTCGTAATTCTCGTATTATTTTTGCTGTATTTTTTAGTCTATCTATAACTATCATATTATCTATCATGATTTTTTATAACTTCCATACAATACTAATATTTAAAAAATAAGATTACTTATTTTTTAATAAATAATCATTTTGCTCTTTTAAAAAATTACAAGTGCTTTGTAAATCTTGTAGTTCTATTCTCAATTTTTCAATTTCTTTAACAATCCCATTATTAAAATCTGTGATATCATGAAATGCAGGTTCAATTAAAAACCTAAGTAATTTTCGAATAACTCTTTTTATAAATTTAAATCTGCCCGATATATCTCTATAATAATCTATATTTGGATTTAAAGAAAAATTTAACATTGTTAGATTTTTTTTATCATCTACATACGACATGCTATCCTCCTAATAATTTCATTAACTTCATATTCAATAATTTATAATTATTCATAAATTTAATTAAAATACGAAATTCATTTTTATTTATATTATTTTAGATACGCTCCATATCCACTTAATAACATGATATTTTATTTATCTAAATCAATAATTATTATATTTTAAGCCTTTTACATCAGGATATGAAATATTTTTATTGTATCAATTTGCACTTTGTTCAACACTACAATTACACATACTACATAACATATTGATTATTATACTGTATTAATATTGTATTATCTTAAGAAAAAATATATATATTTATACAATATTAGAATATATCACTATATATTCTAATACATTAGTATGATTATTTATAGATATAAATAGTTATCGTATTCTTATTTCTTATTTTAAAACTGGATTCTAAATAAAATATCTGTGATTTTTAATAATTCTTTATTTAATTTTGAATAATCTTCATCATTAAAATTTTCGTTATACACTTCTATTATTTTATTTAGTAATTCCTTACTAATGTTCATATTAGAGTTTAAACTCAATTGAAACAACTTATAAATAATATCATTATACCCGATCGCATTATCTGTTAATGTGCATTTATCAAGCATATATTGTCTTGCATTTTTACCTATTTTCAACAATCTATCTCTATTCGTCTCCCATTCGTTAAAAACTGATAAAATTTCATCCTCTTCAGTATCACCATAACCAATTTTTATACAAGTATCGTCTGGTAATTCAGAATATGTAGCGATATTCGTAACGACTACTGGCTTGCCAATCATCATAAGTCTTGCTAAACTACCAGATGTTTCACCAATACTTGGATAACGTAAATTAAACACCGCATTACAAATATACATCAAGTTAGAAAATGTATCCATATCAGTATAGCCTGTCACTATTATATTATCTTCAATATCATATTTTTCTTTCAGTTTACGATAATGTTGATTAAATTTATCTATCTCGTCAATTTCTCCAACTAAGAGTAATTTATACTTACTCTTATCATCCTTATTATCAATATATTTTGCAAATGTTTCCATCAATTCATAATGTCTTTTATTGGTATGAATGATTCCAAAACTTCCAAAAACTATATCATCATTTTTAATATTATATTTTTTTAGTAGATCATCTTTTGTAACACTATCAATATCTATATCGTAATTTAAACTACCAAGTGTTACAACACTAATTGGCAATAAATTATTGAATTTTAATAAATTATTTTTTGCGTATTCACTGTGAACTATTACTCCTAATGCATTCGTTGTAGCTATACGATTTATTTCAATATCATTACTTATAAATTCTTTTTTTAGTATATCAATATTTTGTTCATACTGAATTGATAATATTTTATAAAGAGCATCTTCATTAATACTTTTATCAAAATATAAACATCTAAATAAATCTTTTAAATTATAGTCATGTAGAATAACTATTCCAGGATATTTTTCAACATACTTCAATATATCAAGATGAAATGTAGAGTTACCAACTTGATAAAAAATATAATCGTAGTTATATACCATTGCTTCAAAATCACTATACTGATAAATATTATACTCTTTAGACAACCATTTTCTGCTTTTATTAGGATTACTCGTAAATATATCGATATCAAAATATTTAGACCAATATGGTAATCTCTCCAAACTATAATCTGCTATACCTGTTTTTTCAGGTGGCATAGGAGTTAACATTGCCACTTTAGGGCGCTGACCTCTCACTATATCATATTCATTTTCTCCAGTTAACTTTTTAAATAAGTCAAGAGTTTCTTTAGCGCATTTATCCCAAGAAAAAAGCTGTCGTCTTTCTTTTGATAATTCTATTTGTTCTTTTCTACATTCTTCATCTAATAGTATTTTGTTAATTGCTTCTGATATATCTCTCTCATTATTTGGATCAAACATCAATCCATTCTCACCTGTAATTTCTGGCATTGACGAAGTATTCGATATTGCTACTGGTAAATTATAATACATTGCTTCTAATATTGGCAGGCCAAATCCTTCATAAAGAGATGGAAATATAAATGCATTTGCATTTTGATATAATAAATGAAGTTCTTCATCGGATATATAATCTGTTAAGATTACATTATCTATCAAATTACATTGTTTTATAATATTCTCATAATAATCTTTTTGCCACAATGAACATACAATTACTAATTGATAATCTTTATGTATTGCCTTGTTTGCTTTAGCAAAAGATTTAATTAAACTTGCCATATTCTTACGATATTCATCACCACCAGTATATAATAAATATGGCTTTTTGATTCTATATTTTCTTTTTACTTCATCTATTGTTAACTTTATATTATTATTTTTGTCCTCAAACGTTGAACCTAGGTATATAGTATGAATTATATTTGCATCAATATTACAGAACTTTACTAAATCATTTTTTGCAGAATCAGATATTGATATTACTGCATCTGCATACTTAAATATTTCTAAACTATCTATATAGGTATTATATATTTTTTCTTCATTTAAATAATAATTTTTAAAAACAAGAGGTATCAAATCTGCTAAACCTACAATAAATTTTACTTTGCTCTTTCCTCTTTCTTTTATATATTTTATAAAGTTGAATGGATTAACATCGTGATTAAACAAATAGTATATATCAATATCATTGATTATTAAGCTACGCTCTATTATTTCTGAGCCTATATTTTCTATACTCGGATATGTAAACAACCACTGGTTTTTATTCATATTTCTTTTTTCATTGCATGGTCCCAAATAAATATCTAATAATTTTACTCTCTTATCATAAAATTTTTTTTCAATTTCGTATCCATTATAAGTTATTATATATATTGTATCTTTGTAATCAATTTGATTAAGCAAGTTTTTTATCAGATGAAAAGCAAAACGTCCTAAACCTCTATCTCTATAACCTAACGCAAAAATTGAACCATCAAATGCAATATTCATAGTATTATAATCCCTTTATATACTTTAATCTAACTTTCTCTCGATCTCTACAATTCTTTTATTAAGTGCATCATTTTCTTTTTTTAACATATTATATTGTTCCAATAGCATTTTATTGTTTTCTATTAATTGCATAATAATATTTGTATTACTATTATTATAATTGCTAACATCATTTGTTATAGGCTCTACAACAAATTTAATTAACTTTCTAATAACTCTTTTTACAAAAAGTATAACTCTATTATTATGTATAATGCGATAGTAACTTACAGTTTTATTTGCACAAATGTTTTCAATATCTTTAGAGTTAATGCCAATCTCATTACAAATACTGTTATCTCTTTTTAAAAACTCATCGTAATTTGTTAGTTTTTTTATTTCATCAAAAATATCATCATAATTTAACATATTTTTTCTCTACTATTATTAACATATAATTAGAAACTTTTTCCATCAATAACAAATGAATGGTTCATTCTAAAAATTCCAACATCATCAATGTTACTAACTATTCTAAACCGTGCAATATCATTTATAAAGTCGTATTGGGTGTTATCTCTACCCACAACAGCTATTTGCAAAGAATAATCACCTGGTAATAATGAAATATTCGTTAATTTTATTTCCATTTCACCTTTCTTTTTTAATTCTATAGGTGGATAATTATCTATAACAGTATTTGTTCCATAAATTTGTGTCCCATCTAATCTTGAAATACCAAATCCAAAATTTGGATCTAATGAGTTTGGATCTACATTACAAAAATAATTATATTTAATCGTTATATTTTCGCCTGTAGTAAAAACTCTCTTATCATTACCGTTCTCATCAAGTAATTGGACATTTCTCAACATCATTTGTTGAGTTCCCCAATGTCTTAAATTTTGAGCATAATCTGTTGGCAAATTACTTAATGGTTCGTTTGGTAACTTATCTGGCTGTTCAAGTTCAGCATTTTCTTTTTTTATAGTATTCTTTTCAAATTCATCTGCCATATGCTCCATATATGTTAATCTAACATCTCTTGATTGACCTATAGAAGCAACTAATCCCTTTTCTAATAGTATCGTTCTATCACAGATTCTTTCCATACTGTTTAAATCGTGAGTTACAATAATTATTGTAACTCCATATTTTTGCAATTCCATAATATGATTATTGCATTTGGCTTGAAAATTAATATCACCTACAGATAATATTTCATCAATTAATAAAATTTCTGCATCAACGTGAACTGATACAGCAAAAGCAAGCCTTGCATACATTCCAGACGAATATGTTCTAACTGGATTATCAATAAAGTCATATAATTCTGAAAATTCTATTATACTATCAATTCGTTCATCTATTTGCTCTTTTGTTAGACCAAATATAGAAGCATTATTATAAATATTTTCTCTACCAGTCATATCTGGGTGAAAACCTGCACCTAACTCTATTAAACTTGCTATTTTTCCTTTAACTTCAATCTTACCACTATCTGGATATAATGTCTTATTTAAAATTTTTAATAAAGTGCTTTTACCACTACCATTTTTTCCTATAATTCCAACAGTTTCGCCTTTTTCAATTTCAAATGAGATGTCTTTTAATGCTTTAAATTCTGTATAGCTACCTTTCCCTAAACGAATAATATAATCCTTTATTGTTGTAGGCTTATCATGATAAACCTTAAAGGATTTAGATATATTTTTAACTTTTATTGCTATTTTACTCATTATATCATCTCTGCAAATTTTCTTTGAAGTTTATTAAAGGTAGTATAACCTATCAATAACATAACTACTGTAAAAAATATTGGATATATAAGCATATTAAAATCTGGATTAGATCCATACATAGCTACACTACGTATTGATAACATTATACTTGTTAATGGATTATAATAGAACCAATGCTGAACTTCCGTTGGAAATATATCTAAAGAATATAGCACTGGTGTAAAAAAATATAACCCCAACATAAAAACACCTAAAACATGCTCTATGTCCCTAAAATATACATTCATTGCAGAAAAAAACATTGCAAATCCCATTGCTAATAATGTTAATAATAGAAAAAGAGGTATCAACCACAATAAATAAAAAGTTATTTTTATATCAAAAAAATACAACATTGGAATTACAATTAAATAAGATAATAGCATATTTACTAAACCACTTAATGTAAAACTAATAGGTAGTATAACTCTTGGAAAATATATTTTTGTAACAATATTTGCATTATTTAATATTAACGAACAACTACCAACAACAGTTGAGCTAAAGAATATCCAAGGAATAAGACATACAAACATAAACATAGCATAGTTTTCTATTTGCATTCTTAATAAATACGGGAAAACAATAGAATATATTATCAATTGTATTAACGGATTAACAAAAGTCCATAAAAACCCTAAAAAAGAGCCTCTATAACGAGTTCTTAGGTCTTTATTTATGATACTTTTAACCATAGTTCTATAGTTATATATATCTTTTATTTCTGATATAAAACTCAATGTTTCCCTCTGCCAAAATCGTCCTCAAATCTAACTATATCATCTTCTTCAAGATAGTGTCCAATTTGGGCTTCTATAACTTCAAGATTGTTTTTTTCTTTATTTTCAAGACGATGTTTTTCTTCTGCTCTAATAAATATACTTTCCCCTTGTTTAACAGTATATTCAACACCTTCTTTTGTAACAGTAGCAGTTCCATTGACAACAACCCAATGCTCGCTTCTGTGATGATGCATTTGATAACTTAATTTTTTACCAGAAAGGACAGTAATTCGTTTGACTTTATAGCCTGCACCTTCTTCTAAAACTGTATAACTTCCCCATGGGCGATAACATGTAGTATGGTAGTCAACTCTATTATCACCTTTATCTTTTAATATTAAAGCAACATCTCTAACTTTTTCTGTTTGGTTCTTATTACACACAAGTAACGCATCAGGTTGATCAATGACGACTAAATCACTACAACCTACAATACTAACGACTTTTTCATTTTCTGCATATACAAGGTTATTTTTTGCTTCTAAAAATACATTATCATTATACGTAATATTGCCATTTTCATCTTGTATGTTTTCGTATTGTTTGTAAAAATCACTATATATATTATCTTTTTCTATAATATCTTCCAAATGAATAACTGATATTTTTTTACTTTTTTCTAATATTCCCTTTTCTACTGTTAATTTAATATCTAAATTATAAGCCTCATCTATTATATCTCTTTCTAAATAATCGTATAAATCTTTATGATACGTCTTTAATTCATCTAAAAATACTACGCTATTAAATAATAACACTCCAGAATTGTATAAATATTTATTGGAAGATAAAATATTATCATCTACTTGCAATTGATTATCAATAAATTCTTCAACAGAATAACCCACTCCTTTTTGAGTTCCAATTTTAATACAACCATAGCCAGTATAAGCACCCGTTGCGTCCATACCAAAAATAATAATATTATCTCTTTTATCTTCTATATGAAAGTATTCTTTATTATTAAAAATTCTACTATAATCATTTACTAAACTGTTTAAAGGAATAACTATTATATCACTATCTTCACCGTGTATTTTTTTTATTCTAAAAACTCCTACAGATACTGCATGTAAGGTGTTTTTAAAAGCTGGTTCAAGAATAATGTTTTCTTCTGGTAACGTAACAGAAATTTCTTGCAACTGGTCTAAAACAAAATATTTATATTCTCTATTTGTTACTATAGTTACATCTTCTGGTTTTATAACTTTTAAACAGCCTTCTATAGTATTTTGAAATATAGATTTCTGTTTTTTCAGCTTAACAAATTGTTTAGGGTTATATATTCTGCTAACAGGCCATAACCCAGTGCCAGTTCCACCTGCTAAAATCATAACTTTCATACTGTATTTCTCCAGTATTCAAGACAATCTTTAATACTATCTTCTATTGATATTTTTGGTTGCCAACCAGTATCAGCCTTAATTTTTGAAATATTAGCTTCTACTATTTCTATATCAATAGGTCTATATCTATCTTTATCTATATCTACCTTTATATCAATATTAGATAATCTTATTACCATATTTAATATATCACTAATATTAATAGCATTTCCACTACCAACATTATAAATTTCACCAGTTCTACCTTTTATGCTAAGTAGATAATAAGCATTAACAACATCTATAACATTAGTAAAATCTCTTTTTACAGATAAATTTCCTACTTTTATAACTGGCTCTTTTAAGCCTTTTTCAATTTCTGCCACTTGTTTACAAAAATCAGACACAACAAATTGTGGCGATTGCTTTGCTCCAATGTGATTAAAGGAGCGTGTCATAATTATATCCATATTATAAGCATTAACGTATATATTGCCTATAAGATTTTGTGTATATTTAGTAACTCCATATATATTTGAAGGAGTTGGAACAATATCTTCTTTTATTGGCATTGGAGTATTCTTGCTAACACCATATTCTTCGCTTGAGCCAATTAATATTATTTTTGGTCGTATATTCAACAATCTAATTTCTTCAAGAAGATTTATTAAGCCAATTATATTAACTTGTGCCGTTAGTGTTGGTTCTGCCCATGATAAAGCAACAGAACTTTGAGCTGCTAAATGGTATATTACATCTGGATTGCTACTTATTAAGGCTTTATTAATACTTGCTCTATCAAGTAAGTCCACATCAAAAGTAGTTACTCCTTTAGAATTATATTCTATATTTGGTATTTTTGTAATAGAAACATTCTGCCCCTTTTCAATTAAAAAAGGAGCTAAATAACCACCGACAAAGCCTTCTCCTCCAACAATTAATACATTCATTTATTTTTAATTTCTCTTTCTACTAACTGTAAATCATTATTAACCATTCTTGAAACTAAATCATCAAAAGAAACTTTCCTTTTCCAACCTAATTCTTTTTCTGCCTTTGCTGGGTTGCCTATCAATAATTCAACCTCAGCTGGACGATAAAATTTTGGATTTACTTTTAATACGACTTTACCAGAATTTTTATCTATTCCCTCTTCTTTATCTTCTTTTCCTTGCCATTCAATATTTATGCCAACAACACTAAAGGCTTTTTCTACAAATTCTCTAACTTTCCTCGTTTCGTTAGTGGCAATAACGTAATCGTCAGCTTTATCTTGTTGGAGCATAAGCCACATAGCATTAACGTAATCTTGAGAATGACCCCAATCTCTCTTAGCATCAAGATTACCAAGTTCTAATACATCTTGAACGCCCAATTTTATCCTTGCTACAGCGTCTGTAATCTTGCGAGTAACAAATTCTTTTCCACGTCTTTCTGATTCATGATTAAATAATATACCAGAACAAGCATACATATCGTAACTTTCACGATAATTTTTTGTAATCCAATGACCATATAATTTTGCGACACCGTAAGGACTTCTTGGATAAAATGGAGTTTTTTCTGTTTGAGGAACTTCTTGCACAAGACCAAACATCTCGCTAGTAGAAGCCTGATAAAATCTTGCTTCTGGCTTCACAATCCTAATAGCTTCAAGCATATTTGTAACACCAATACCATCTATTTCTGCCGTTAATACTGGTTGATCCCAACTTGTGCCAACAAAACTTTGTGCTGCTAAATTATAAACTTCATCAGCTTGTGAAATTTTCATAGCATTTACTAATGATACTAAATCTGTAACATCGGCATATATTAGCTCTATTTTATCTAATATATTCGCAATATTTACAGTATCAATATTATATTTTCTCCTCATAATACCATAAACTTTGTAACCTTTTTCAATTAAAAGTTCTGCTAAATATGAACCATCTTGTCCATTAATTCCTGTAACTAATGCTCTTTTCATTATATACCTACAAATACTTACTATTATTTTGTTTTTTTAATTCTGATATAACTTTTTTAACGTCTTGAGTATTATTTTTATTGCAAACTAAAACTGCATCATCAGTTTCTACAATAATAATATCTTTCAAACCAATTGTAGCAATTAATCTTTTATCACTAATTATTGTGCAATTATTTGTATCAATATTAATACTTTCACCTTGAACAACATTATTATTGCTATCTTTTTTATTAATACTTTCTAATGCAAGCCAACTACCAACATCATTCCACCCACATTGACACGGAATTGTGTATATATTACTACTCTTTTCCATAATACCATAATCTACAGATTCTGAAAGCATTTTTTCAAATTCGCTATTTAATACACTATTATATAAATCTGTGCCATAAGCCTCTGCAATACTTAAAGAACTATTATAAACTTCTGGCATTAGTTGACTAAATTTTTCTAATATTAAAGAAGTGCTCCATACAAACATACCACTATTCCATAAATATGAACCACTACTAACGTATTCTTTAGCTTTATCTATATTAGGTTTTTCTACAAATTCTATAACATTGTAACAGCCAGACATACTGCTTGTTTTATCGTAATTAATATATCCGTATCCAGTTTCTGGATAACTTGGTATAATCCCTATAGTAAAAAGCCCTGCTTTTTTTTCTGCCTGTTTGATGGCTATATTAATACAGTTAGAAAAAACTTCCTCATCACCAATTAAATGATCTGACGGCAAAACTACCATAACACTTTCGCCAAATTTCTTTTTTGAAATTTGAGCAGCAAAAGCGATACAAGGAGCAGTATTTCTGCTAACTGGTTCACAAAGAATATTTTCTTCTGGCAAGTCTTTAATCTGACTCATAACAATAGCCTTATAATGTGAGCTTGTAACTATAAAAATTCTTGAAATATCCGTAAAATTTAAGGCTCTCTGCACGGTATGTTGCAACATTGTCTTGTTATCAGTCGTAAGAGAAAGAAATTGTTTTGGCATTTTTTGGCGACTTTTTGGCCAAAATCTTTCACCTTTACCACCAGCCATAATAACAACTGTATTCATATAAATCCTAATTAGTATATATATTACAGTGTAATAACTTAATTTATTACAAAGTGCAAGTAAAATTTATTTCTATAGACGCCCCCCCCCGTAAGAAAATTCTATAAAATTAAACTTAAAAGATATATCTTAATTTTTGTTTACAACTTTATCACAATTTAAATATTTTTCTTTAAAATAAACTTGACTATCAAACAAGTTTTAATTATTAATAATCTTTTCTTTTATAAAGTTAAAATCTTCTATAGATGAATATTCTTTAATGATAACTGAGCCTTCTCCACAGGCAACTTCTATACCGTAGTCTGATACGTCTATAATTTCCCCAGCTTTGCCGTAGTTACCTTGCCATTTTTCTATTGATGATAAATGTGCTTTACATTTAATGCCATCGTAATAAAAATAGCTACCATTAAAAGGATAAGCGTATGCCGTAATAAAATTATATACGCTAACTGCTGATGAATTAAAGTCTATAATTTTTTGTTTATTTCTCGTCCTTGCTATATAAAAGGCTTTATTATTATCTTGAGGTTTTTTATTAAAAGAAGCACCATTTTTTAATTTGTATATAAACTGGCTTAAAATTTTGCTACATTTATCTATAAAATTATAAGGTGTATCTCCATAATTAATATTTACTTTTTCTTGAAAGATAATATCACCACCATCAATTATATTATTTTCTTCATAAACTGTAATGCCAGATATTTTTACTCCCATTAGAAATTGATAACTAATTGCACCATATCCTCTATATAATGGCAATAAACTTGGCTGGCTGTGATAAACTGTGAAAGGTTTTTCCGTATCAACAAAATAATCTTTTATCCAATCTATAGTAATGGCATATTGATATTTTTTATTTTTTATTTCTGATAATTGGAATTTTTGATTATCGGTTTCAATAATATTGAATTTATTTTTATAATTAGAAAAGTCGCCATAAGTTTTTCTTCTCAATAAATTTTTGTTTAGAGATACGACATCAGTATAACATTCTATTTCATCAAGATATTTTAAGGTTAATTCTCCCATTAACCCACTAACGTATAATATTACATTACTCAAATATTATTTTCCTTATCTTTAATAGCTTCTTCTTCTAATTTTCTTAGATGGAAATAGTCTGTATCATCAAGTGTTAACGGTTCTAAAAGTTGCAGACATATCCATGCGTCTGTTGCTGCATAAGTTAGTTGCATACAAGTTAAGCTATTTTTTGCCCAATTTGTAGTTTGAGATGATTTAACTAATTTTTTACATAAATATCTTGCTGTTAATGCTTTTAATCCACATTGGATAAGCCCTTTTTTCTTTGCAATTTCTGCTAAATCAATAAAGTTAGCTGGGTTAAAATCACCTAATTTTTTTAGCCGTCTAATATCTTCTTTAACTCCAACGCCTATTTTTTCTATATTTTCATCACTTAAAATATCTTTTAATTCATCACAAAAGCCTAAGGATTTCAATTTAAAGATATAAGCCTCATCTTCTAATGAAAGTTGAATAATAGATACTGGAAATTCTTGTCCTTTTTTAAAAGATGGACGACTTTCTGTATCAAAACCAATTCTTTTTGCTTTTTTTATAATATCATATACGGTTGGAAGCTCAGATTTACTACTAATTACTGTAATATTACCTTTAAAATTTATTGGATCTAATTCGTTAATTATTTCTGATGAGATTTTTAATAAACTTTTAAAATCGTTACAATTCATACGAACTTTGATATGCACATTCTTACCATTATTATTATTTTTTTTGTTTATTAAAATATTCTAATAATGAAATTATATTTTCTTTAGGGACTGACTGTAAGTTTTCATTTTTGATTGCTTCGTATATTTCTTTACGATGAACTGTCATTCCTTTTGGTGCTTCTATCCCTAATTTTACAGTTCTACCTACGACATCTACGACCTTAACTTCAATCTCATCGCCAATCATTATTGTTTCGTTAGTTTTTCTTGATAATACAAGCATATTTAACCTTCTTCACTAAATAAAGGAGTTTTAATTTGCCAATTATCATCATCAAGAATAATTTGTTTAGCAAGTTTCTTTTCAAAATTAACTACTAATGGAGCCCTTAAATTTGCAGTAGATTTTTTTGGGTCTTCTGGAACAACTACAATAGAAAATATTTTAACATCTTTCATATCTTCAATTGCTAAAACTTTTGATTCTCTCTTATTGATTACTGGTTTATAATCTTTAAAAAAAGTATTTGCTTCTATCAATATAAAACAAGTATCTATATCCTCTACAGACTGAAACCATAAAAAAGGATAAGACGCATCATTTGAAATAAGCAAAAAATCATTTAATTCTGGAAACCCTAAAAGAGGTGAACTTAGCGTAATTAAATCATCTTCTTTATATTCAATTGGACCTAATTTAGGTGAATTTATTTTGAGTAAGCCCATTTTTTCCCCATTGTCAGCAATTTTTGCTGAGTGTCTCTCCATATCATACTCCAATATATCACAATTAACTTAAAAAATCCAGTAAAGAGATTGAAACAATTGTGCTTGCCGATGCAAGAGCAGCTTCATAAGCAGTTTTTGCCATTTGCAATTCTGTTGCTGCTTTTACTTGGTCTATATCTGTTGAGCCTAAATAGTTTGCTTTATTTTTTTCTGCTGAAGCTGAAAGTGTTTCTTGAAATTTTGCCACACTTTCTACCCTTGCTCCTCTGTTACCTACAAGTGTTAATGCTTCAAGAACTTGTCTTTCTGCTTGTTCTAATGCAGTTATTTCGCTATCTATTCCACTGCCTACTGCACCAGTAAAAGTGTCTGTTGCTTTAAGATAACCTTTATCGTAACCTAAATATAATCCGTTTGCTACGGCTACAGTTTTATTTGCTGTATTAACTGTAACTTCTTGAATTAGATGACCGTAACCACTCGTTACTTTAATTCTTGCTTCATCTCCAGCTTTTACGAAACCTAATGTTGCATTTTCGTCTCCAGTAACACTTACACTTGAAAAATTGTTGTTACTGCTAACGAAACTAATGCTACCATTATTATTTAAAACGGCTTTCATATTTGCTTCTGGTATCCCTTGAGCTGCAAGTTTTTCGTTAATATTGCCAATTATATCGTAACTTGAATCGTAAGGTCTCTTATCTAATGTAATAACAGTAGTATTTTCTTGAGCTGGGTTACCTTCAAGATATTTTATCGTTAATGTTCTACCTTCATCATTTATAGCACTTAAATCTGTTTGAGGTCCTTGTGCAGAAGTAGCAAATATATTGCTTGCTGCACCTAACGTTAAAGCTATATTTAAAGGGTTATCAACCCCTTGCACTCTTGATTCTACGTAACTTCCGTCAGCTTTTTCAAACTGGATTGCTCCATTTGCATCTAATACTGCAGCTATTCTTCCACTTGTTCCGTTTGGTTCTGCTGCTCCTAATGCAGCATGAACTGCTTGCAACAATTCTTCTTTAGTAGCATAAGTTGCTGCTGGAACAGTTATATTTCTATAAGGATAATTTGGAGTATCTGCAGGCAATGGGCTTGCATCTATATCTTCAATAGTAAATACTGCGTTATTTTGTAAAGTTAAAGGAAAATTATCGTCATCAAGAGGAAAATTTTTCACTCCACTAAATCCCATAATACTATTAGTTAAAGCTCTGCCGTTTCCTGTTGCAGTGTTGGCAAAAGTTGCAATTTTTGTTCCACTGCCAGACTGCATTTCAATTTTGCCTTCATTTTCTACAAATCTAAGCCCATTAAGTTTAATATCTTCGTTATTATTTAATTCTTTCAATATAAAATTTCTTGCAGATACACTATCTGTTACTGGTGGTATAGCATCATTAAAATTGATGTTTATAGGTATTCTTTCTGTATTGCCAGTAACATTATCATAAACATCTACACTAAAGTTAATATTTGAGCCTAAATTATTAATATGATTTTGGTTATACTTTATTTCTCCAGTTTTTTCTGTATATTCATTTTGAATAAATATATTATTTTTGCCATTATGGGCTAATGTTTCAAAAGTCCATAAATCATTACTCATTCCTTTAAAAGTTCCGTCAAAGTATGGACTTGCTGTAGAAGCTAAAGTAGTATCACGCCAAGCAGACGGCTCAGAAAAACCATTTTTAGTAATATTATACTTTAAGGCATTTTCAAGGTTTTGTAACGAACGGAAAATATTAACATTTTCGCCTTTTTCTGTTACATTCATATCACCAAAACCAACGTTACCTTTTGCCGTAAGAGATATGTTAAAGTGAGTAGTTCTCGTTCTCGTATTAGGTGCATTTGGGTCTAATAAACCCATAATATTTGGTGTTAATGTTACTCCATGAGGTAGATTTAATTCGCCACCAAGATAATTTTCTGTTAATGAATTATGAATTTCTACTCCCTCTTGGTTATGAACGATTACTCTAATATCCCTTTGGTTTGCGTTTGTTATAGTTGTAGAGATAGTAACAGTCCATTTATCATTTTTATTACCAGTATATTTTCCACCCATAACTGTTGCTTGGTCTGGTGGGTTAGTTATACCTTCATTTAGTGCTGTTAAATTAACTGCCAATTTACTTTCGCCACTACGAACATCTTTTACTATTAATCTTCCGTTTTCCATTGTTACATTTACAGAATCGTCGTATAAATCTTTTATAAAAGTAGCAAGGTCGTCTAAAGTATGCTCTACTGGATATATTATACCTAATCTGTTTGGTAAAGCCGTTTCCATAAAAGATGATGGTGGGTTAGTATTAACATCATAAAAAACAGAATTAAGTTGAGTATTTCTATTAATAGACCCATTATTCATAGTAAAAGATACATTATACGTGCCTAAATCTTCATTTGGGTCTTGAGTAATTTGAACGCCGTAATCAAAACCTAACCCAGCAGCTCTAATAGCATTATCTATAGCAAATTCAATATCTTTAGCACTTGGAATAATATTATCAATATCTAATGTTCCATTTGCTGTATCTACTGCAGTAACTCTATAATCTGTATCGAGTCTCGCATTAGCTATCGCATTATTTATAGCTGCTAAAGCCGTTGCGTCAGTGCCATCAAAATCATCTGCAGGGACAACTATATCTCTATTAGCTATACGTAACACTAAATCATTTTGTCCAGCACCAGTAGGAAAAGTGATATTAGTTAAATTTGTTGCATTAACTTGTGAAGCTGGTTTATTAAAATTTACCATAGTGCCATTAATATAAAAAGTATAATTTGTGCCAGTTAAATCAAGGGCTTCATGAGTAGTTTTTATTTCTTCAACACTTTCTTTATTAAATTCGTATCCAATTTCAAAAACAGTATCTTTACCTTCTGCTCCTACTGTAATGTTTCTAAACCCTAATAGATTTTCTTCGTGTCCACTAACTGTAAGGCGAACGTTATCGCCAGTTTTACTCGTTGCAAACTGTAATCTATCGCCATCAATATCAACGTGGATTTCGTTTGATAAATCTGTTTGATAAGCAATTTTACCAGCATCAGTTACTTCTTCAAAAAACTTACCTTGAGAAAACTGAACTTGAACAGACATTGTATAATGGTCTATGGTGTTAAATCCACCGTCATCATAATAAATATTATCAACGTATTCTGCGTATTTTAATTGGGTATTAATAGCTGTAGCAAGGTCATCTGTTGTGGCGTAAGCTCCCTCTGGAATGACTACTTTATACATTTTATCTGCATAACCTACTAATAAAGTCCTTTCTTTTTCACTTGTATTAGTTAAATCAAGTTTTGGATTTGTAGTAGATAATAATTCTGCTGTGCCTACAATATTTCCAGTATGATCTGTGCCAGATATTTTTATAGAATCACCAATATTTGAATTTCCACCATCAAGTTGGCTAAAGAAACTCGTTAAAGTAGCTGGAAGTCCGTTTACAGTATTCGTCCTTGTTCCAGTCAACGTTTTGTATGATTGGGTAAAAATATTTTCACCAGGAACATTTATTGCAATATCTTGGTTATATCCTATTTGAGTAAGGATTGAGCCACCATCACCAGCATAATTCATTTCTGAACCGGCTCTATAATTAAATTGTAATTTAATTTGAGTTTCGTTAGTATCTGGCATTTTAAAAGATACTCCTCTACCAGTATCAATTACTGCTCCTGCTACGTATTCAAAAGTAAGTTTAGTAGATGAGCCATTACCCTTAGTGCCAGATTCATCTGTTCCATTAGAATCAAGGATTATTTTATTGCCTAAATTATCGTCCATTTCTAAAGTGGCAATACCATTACTTACTGTGATAGTTGCAGAATATGCACCAGTTTTTAATTCTGGCAAATCGGAAAAAACTTCCATTACTGATACATCTCCACCATTACGATTAACAGAAGTAATAGAAGAAACTTGATTTGCTCCCGTTTGAAAAGGTTTTGTCGTTGTAGCAAAACCACTAAATAGATACTGCCCCATAGATTGAGAATTAGATAAATCCATTAATGTTTTATATACTTCTTTTACGTGTTCTGCCATAGATGCACGACTATCTGCATCATTAGAATCGCTATTGCCTCCTATTGCAAAATCATTTTTTGCTTGAGAAACAAGTTCCATAGCCTCTTGTAATGCGTTATCTGCATCAGTCAACCATTTTGACGCATTCTGCCCATTTATACCAAACTGTTTAACATCGTCTATCATACGTTGAACACTATAAGCTGCAATGTAATTTGACGCATTATCTTCTGGGTTTAAAAGATTGCGTTTCAAATTAACTCTATCTTGTGCATCAGCTATTGATGATAAACTTGATGTAATTGATGCCATATTTCTTGTTGCTTGCATATTAAATGTAATTCGCATGATAGACTCCGTATTCCTAAAAGTAGGCAAAATTTTATGCTATAAAATTATTAGCAAATTTCCTGCCGTTTACTACCTTCCGGCAGTTCCTAAGCCATTGACAATAGTATTTAACATCTCGTCAACGACATTTATATATCTTGAGTTTGCTTCAAAAACTCTTTGAAAAAGGCTCATATTAAGAAGCTCGTCATTTTCTGATACACCTCTTATTGATTGTAACCTTTCTCCTAATTGTTCACTTGACATTTTTTTAGTAGCAGCAAAAATATCTGCTTGGCTTTTTTCTGACGTCATATTGCCGATAAAAATGCCGTAAAATCCACTAATAGTGTAACCACCTGTTGAATCTAATACTTTATTACCTAATAAAGCTAATTTTTTAGCATTTTCGTTATCACCTTCAGCACTTGATTTTGCCGTTGCAATTAAAGCAGGGTTATTTACTATAGTTTCTTCTACTGATATATCTTTTGCAGAAGTGCCAGTAAAAAAGCAGTTTAAACCAGCAGCTACTAAAAAGTTTGATGTATCTTCACCAAAACTCATAGTTAACCCTAAAGAAGCATTTAAACTAATACCATTATTTTCAGATATTGAAGCTCTAACCATACCACCAGCGTATAAATTTATCCTATCAATTACTGCGTGGATATTATCAGTTGCTCTAACTTCAACGTCAATATTATGCTCTTTAGTGATAGTTTTGCCGTCTGGATCAACTGTTTCTGAATAAAAATTTATCCTAAAAGTGCCGTCTTTAATTTCGTAAGGCATTTGACCTAATTCTGTATTAAATTCGTATCGTGGATTTAATACTCCATTACTTGAAGTAATATTGCTATACCTTTCTAATCCTTGACCAGAAGCGTGTATCAAGTTTGTTTCTGTAATAACAACTTGTGCAATATCATCAAGAGACGTCATATAATTTTCTAACAATTCGTTATGAAGTTTTAAATTTGCTCCTAAAGAACCGAAACTTAAATTGCCAGTTAATTCTACTGGCTTACCTTTTGCGTTTCCAGATTTCCAATATATTTCAAGTTCGCCAGTATCTTCGTTTACTTTCTGCTCTAACAAGTGTGGATTAACGCCATCAACGATTAATTGTCCACCTACCATTAAGGCAATTTGCCCATTTTCTCTTTCGTAAGTAGCAACAGTTGTATATTGAGCTATTGAATCAACTAATGCGTCCCTTGAATCTCTTAAATCATTGGCAGGTTGCCCCATAAATTCTGCTAAAGCAATTTGCTTGTTTAAGTCGGCAATATTTTCCGATTTTAAGTTTATATCATTAATAATATTTTCTACATTATAAACTGCATTCTTTTTTAAATCTTCAAAATGAGTATAACCTTCATTTAATTTTTTAGTTAATGTAGTTGCTGTTTCAATTAATGTAGTTCTTTTTATAGTTGGACTATCTGACCCATCTGTAGCAGAATTTGCTAAATTTTGCCAAGCATCAAAATAGTCTTGCAAAGCATCACCTAACCCACTACCTGCTTCAAGTTCATCAAAATAAAGCATTGCTTCATCAATGTAACTTTGTAAAGAAGAATAGTAGCTATAAGCTGATTCCTCATTGCGAACACTTTTTGCCAATAATTCATCGTAAGCTCTTTCAATTTGTTCTACTCTAACGCCACGCCCCATTTGACCGACAGAAGTTTGTTGAGGTTTTACTGTATTTAAAGAAACAAGCTGACGAGAATAATTTTCGTTTTTCATATTGGCGATATTTTGACCAGTAACATCTAATGCTATTTGAGAAGCATTAATACCAGTTACGCCAGTATAAATCATTCCAAATAAGCTACTCATAATATCACCTTTTAACCTGCTGCAGAAAATGTAGATACTGCTTGAGCTTGATTTTTAGATTTATCCATACCGTATTTATTTGATGTTTGCATAATTCCAATTTTTGCGTATAAATCGTTAATAAGGCGAATATTTGTTGAATATAAAAGTTTTAAAGCAGTATTTTCTTTGCTAATTTCTACTGCAACGAGAGAAAGCCCTTCACGAAGTTTAGTAAGCTCTTCTTTTTGGTCTTTATTTTTAGACGCATTGATAATAGATAAAAGAGTTGGCTCTTTTAAAGAATATTCTGCTACTAATCTATCTGTCAAAGACTTGCGTGCTTCTTCAAGAATTTTCTCTCTGCGAAAGAGATTTTCTTTTTCTTTCACTAAATCTGGGATATTAGTAAAATCCCAAGAAACAATAAAAGATTTTTCTTTAGAAAGAGTTTCTTTAATCTCTTTGTAAAGAGCAAGTTGAGACTTTAGTAGCTCAATAAGGTTGCCTATAGTTTCCATTTTATCCTCCGTATAAAACACGGGGCTATTAGGAAACTGAATTTAAGATTTTAGAATAAGTCGCTTAATGCAGTGTTGACGATTTTTTCGGCAATATCTTTACCAGAAACATTGTAATCGCCAGAAGCAATACGAGCTTTAAGCTCTGCAACTTTGTCTTTTCTCACATCAGGCAAATCTTTAAGACTATTTTTAATTTCTGCTTGTTTGTCAACTGCCACTTCAATTACTGGTGCTTTACCAGAAAGCTCAACGGCATCTTTTAACGCAGTGTTATTAACGACTGGGTTAGCATTAACAGCAGTTTTTTCTGCTTTATTAGCAACTGTGTTTTTAGCACGGTTTGCATAATCAAGCTGATCCATACCAAGCTGTGTTTTACCATCAATTCTCATAATGGGTTCCTCCGATTGCTTACCCTATCGTCATAATCTTAAATAACTTTAGAAATTTTTACAAGTTTTTTTGTAAAATTTCTTTTTGCCGTAAAGTGAAAAAAAATCTTTTTCAGTTCCCTTTCACCGTTTGTTTTTATTTTAATAAATCTATTGTATTACTATTTAATTCTTTACTACTTTCTATTGTTTTTCTCATTTCATAAGCATTTTTGCCAGAATCTGCGTAAAAATAATTATTGTTATCTTTATATTCTGGTAACGTATTTTTTAAGTATTGATAAAGAGTGCCACCAAGACCAGTTGCTTCATTTTTTGTAGCAATGTTTACGTATTCTTGGTCAAGCAAATCTGTAAAAATTTTCTCACCGTTGCTTTTTTTGATTAAATTAGATTCTATTGATGCACTACGCATAGTTTTCATCATCATCTGCATAAACATACCTTCAAAAGCAGCACAAGTTTCTTTTAACTCTTTATCTCTTTGTTGTTTACTTTTTTCAATATTACCCTTTAAAGATGTTACTACATCGTTGTTATTGTTAATTATATTCATTACATCAACTCCAAATCTGCATGTAAAGCACCAGCTGCTTTAATTGCTTGTAATATTGATATTAAATCACGAGGTGTAACGCCTATTGCATTTAATGCTTTTACTAAATCACTAATTGTAACGCCTTCTGGAACAATCATAAGTTTAGATTGATCTTCTGCTACTGTTATTTGAGTAGTTTCAGCAGTTACAGTTTCTCCACCAGTAAAAGGTGCAGGTTGGCTAACTTCTACTTGGTTGCTTATAGTAATCGTTAAGTTGCCGTGTGCTACTGCAACAGTGCTAATCCTAACATCTGAACCCATTACGATAGTTCCAGTTCTTTCGTCAACAATTACCCTTGCAAAAGTTTCTGGTTGAATTTCTATATTTAAAAGACTTCCCATAAAATCGTAAAAATTATTTTTAAATTCCCCTGGAACGACTACTTTTATAGTAGTAGGAGAAACGATAGTTGCAACATCTGAACCAATAAAACCGTTAATAGCACTTTTTGCTTGAACGATGTCGCTAATACCAGTAGTTTTAAAATCTAAATTAAATGAATCTTGGTTTAGTGCAAATTCTACTTCTCTTTCAATTATTGCACCATTTGGTATCATACCAACTGTAGGGTGATTTTTTACTACACCAGCTCCAGCTGCTGCAACATTCATACCACCAACAGATAAAGGACCTTGTGCAACTGCATAAGTTTGACCGTTTGCAGCTTTTAATGGAGTAAGAAGAAGTGTTCCACCTTCAAGGCTTTTTGCATCACCAATTGATGAAACAGTTACATCAATTTTATTTCCAGCATTAGCAAAAGGTGGCAATTTTGCAGTTACCATTACTGTAGCAACGTTTTTTACTTTAACATCATCTTTATTAACTGCAACACCCATGCTATCAAGCATATTAACGAGATTTTGAACTGTAAATTCTGTATTATTTTTATCGCCAGAACCGTTTAAACCAACAACAACGCCTAAACCGTATAATTGGTTATCCCTAATTCCTTCAACTTGAGCTAAATCTCTAATTTTAACGGCAGCATGGCTTACTGATGAAACCATAAAAACCATTAAAAATATTGTAAAAATTACTTTCTTCATCTTTCATTCTCCTTAAAAGGATTTCCTCGCAAATGTTATAGCAAGTTGTATGCCAAAAGATGAGAGATAATTTTTTCTTATTAATGTTATTGATACATTCTTGGTAAATTCTTTAGTGCCACTACCTTTGCAGATAAAAATATTTATCAAGTGTTATTACTGGATTACTTCGTCGTTTCACTCCTCGTAATGACTGTTTAAAAGTCAATGCCCATTTAATGTCATTGCGAGAAAAACGCCAGTTTTTCGTGGCAATCCACAATACAAACAATTTCTGTTTTTATATACGAATTTCGGTGTAAAGGTTATTTCAATATTAACTTTCCTAAAGAACACAATTTTTTCTCCAGAAGTAAAAGCATTCCATATATTTATTCAATAAGGTCGTTAACTCGCTTACGCTCGGGGTTTCACCCAAAACTCCCAAAAAAC
>JAZSQT010000127.1:0-9877 GCA_045538075.1 Mucispirillaceae bacterium | reverse complement strand
CTCAGAAGTAATGACATATATTCATTAAATGTTTTTAGCGAACTCTGGGCTTGTCCCCGAGCGTAGCGAGTTTGTGAGCTAATTTAATGAATATATGGAATGTTTCTACTTCTGGAGAAAAAATTGTGTTCTTTAGGAAAGATAAAATTGAAATAATCTTTACACCGAAAAGAGTTAATTAATTTTATAAAATTAAAAGTAAATTTCTTATTAATCTTTTTTATTGATTACTTCGTCATTTCACTCCTCGTAATGACCGTTTTTTTATGGCAATCTACATATAATACAAAAAAAATAGATGTTAAAAATCCTTGCATAATTTTTTCTCAAATGTTAAGAATTGTTTATGAAAGTAATTAGAACTTATAAACTTAGACAACAAGCAGAAGATGCTGCAAATTTTTTAATGTCAAAAGGCATTGTAGCTTCTATAGAAAGCCATGATGCTTTTAATCATTTTAACTCTATAGATAAATCTCATAACCATATAGAACTTAAAGTGCAAGATAAATCTTATGAAAAAGCTGAAAATTTTCTTATAAAAAGAGAAAACGGTGCAGCATTAAATATACCAAAAATGGATTTTTTAGGATTTTTAAGAAAGAAGTAAAGTAATTATTATCTACTACTTACTAAAATGGCAATATCCATAATTCTCTATATTAAGTAGTTTATCGTCATCTCTTAAAAAAGTGCCTTTTCCAGTATCTATATAACCAATTTCTATAGGCAATTTATTAAATTTTTCTATAAATTCCTTTTCAAATTCTTTTTTATAACTACTTGCAACAGTAAAAGCTATACTATACTCTTCTCCTGATGATAAAATATAGTCTATTTTTTTATCTCCTAAAAAATCTAATTCACTAAAGTTTAACTTTTCTTTATTTACAATTATCTTAACATCGCTCATTTTTGATATATTAGATAAATCTATTCCAAGCCCATCACTAACATCTGTAGCAGAAGTTATATAATCTTTTGAACCTAAAAATGCTCCAACTTCATTTTCTGCATTAATTTTATAGTGATAATATTTTTCTATATTATAGAATTTTTTTTCTAACTCATTTTCCAACGATGCCTTACATTTTCCAACTATACGTGAGAGATATAATATATCTCCTTTTTTTGCACCACTTCTTAACAAAATATTTTGATTTTTTTTACCAATTATCGTTAGAGACAAAAATAAATCGCTATTACTTTCTGTTGTATCGCCTCCAATCAAATCTACATTATAGAATTTACACGATTTTTTTAAAGCTATGGAAACTTGTTCTAAATTTATGTCTTTTGGAGCAGAGATACCGAAGACAACGTATAGTGGCACTCCACCCATAGAAGCTATATCACTAACATTACAAGTAAAAAGTTTATGAATTATTAAGTCAATAGGTGCAGACTTTAAAAAATGAACACCAGAAACTAAAATATCTTTAGATATTAAATATTTATCGTCAAGCAATACGCAATCGTCGCCTATACCATTTATCCCAGTTTTTGAAAAAGATAATAAACTTTTTATAAAATCAAATTCATTCATACTTTTTTAACAATGCTTTAACTGTATCGTAAGGTCTATCGCTACTACAAATATATGACGATAATGCAACTCCATTTACACCACTTTTTAGCACACTATTAACATTATCAATATTTATTCCACCAATTGCAACTGAACCAATATTTAAGTTTTTTACTATATTAGAAATACCTTCAACACCAATCACTTGTCTCAAATCTTTTTTTGTTGAAGTATAAAAAGCTGGGCCAATGCCAGCATAATCTGCATATTGATTTGCAATTTTAGTATCTTCTAAATTATTACAAGATGTCCCTATTATAAGGTTTGGAAAATGTTGTTTAACGTATTTTGGACTTATATCTTTTACGCCTAAATGGACACCACAAGCACCAACAATTAAGGCTATATCTACCCTATCATTAATAATAAATAGTGGTTTTTCTTTAAAAGATGAAATTGTTTCTTTAATAATGAATGCATTTTCAAGAGTTCTATTTGCGTCCAACTCTTTATCTCGCAATTGGAAAGCAGTAACGCCACCATTAAAACATTCTACTATGAAATCTTTTAACGGAATTTTTAGCAAAGAAGTTTCTATTACTAAATATAATCTTAATTGCTCTCTAATATCTTTATTCATTTTTTAATACCAAAAAGACTTTTGCTTTAGGGTTATTTTCATCGCCAGCAATAATAGGATACGTAATACCATCTCTATTAAGAGAAAATCTTTTCATTATATGTTTGTTAATAGATACAATTTTTATACCTCTATCATCACCAGAATTTTTTACTGAATTAGGTTTTACGTATCCTTTTAAATTTATTGGTATATCTAAATTTTTTCCGTTTTCATCTATAAAAGTTACTAATTCTAAAGTATCATTACCGTTAATACTTATAGTATCTCCATTAGTAGCCATTTTATAATCACCATTGATTTTATATAAAATAAATTCTGAATTTGAAACTTTGTTGTTTTTTATTGTTTTTAAAGTAATTTCAGTAATTTTATTATTTTCTTTTCTAAAAACTACTTTTGTATCGCCATTTATTACAATTTCTTTACCTGTATCGTTTAAAGAACCGTAACCTAATATATCGCAAGTGATACCACGAGTATAGTTGCTTTCTATGTTTAATACTTCTACTTTATCGCCTTTTTTTATGTTTAATGTTTCATTACCTTTTACATTGTATGTTTCATCATTTACCTTTATTATAATTGACTCAATTTTAGGTATATCTGTCAAAATTTTTGGTTGTTCTGGGATAATTTCCATTATTTCCATAAATTCATTTACAGCATAATTGTGGTATAATATATTCAATTCTATATCTTTAACATTTTTTGAACCCTCAATACCAAAAGCTGGGATACATTCCTTCGTTAAAGCATACCACGTTGCAGTTTTTCTCATATCTTTAAATCTTGATTTTTCATTACCTGTTTCAGTATTAAAAAGATGTAAATGTAATTTTTTATCACTTATTTTTGAATTAACTTTTTCTAAAACCCTTTCTGCCATAGACTTCAAGTCTAATGTATTATTGTTACACGTATAAGTTGCCTCATCAATAATTATAGACTGACCAAATCTATTGGGATTACGATTTTTGTCAATATATTCTGGATTATGAAAACCCCAACCGTCATGAAGGTTTAACAATATATCTGACTTTGACATTAATTCTTTCAGTTTATCTACTACTTGACCTTGAATATTAGAATATTTATCATCAGTAAATAATCTATTCATATCTCCATCTGGAGCCCTGTTAAAAAGAATAACAGATTTTAAATTAGCTCGTGGAACGACTATTAAATTACCTTTTTCTAACGCAATATCAGAATATAAATCGGCAGACAAAAAACCACCTGGCTCATCACCTTGAATACCACCGATAATTAGCATAGTTTTTCCGTCTATACGCCCTTTAATATTATATACGTGTAATTCAAAATCAGTGCCTTTAAAAAAAACTTCATGATTATTTGATGGTCTATCATTAGCATAACTATATGATGATATTAGTAAAAATATAAATATTATATTAAAAATGTTTCTCAATTTGCTTTCCAAGTTTCAGATAATATTTTATAATTATTTGGACAACCAATAAAGGTAATAGTTTTTGTTCCGTAATCTGATACGTTACCACCACTATATTTTTGTTTAAAAGTTGCTGTATATATATTATTTTCTATTTTCCATTTTAAGTCTGATATTTCAAGATTTATATCGTTCGTTTTTTCAAATATTGCTTTTTTATGTGTATAATACTTTTCTTTATTCATTTTCTTATGCCTAAACTTGTCTGAATAAAAATTAATATAACTTTCTATATCGCTACTTCTCCAAGCCTTTGCCCAATCATTAATAAATTGTTCAACACTATTATTTAATTTATTATTTGGAGATAACTTAATTGCTTCTTCACTAATAAGTTTAATTTCGCCATTATCATCAGCAAAATAGTATCTTTTATTATTGTAAGATGTAATATTTTCAGCACAGTAAAATTGATTAGTATCTATAACGAAATTATCGTTATTTTGTATCAATATTTTTGTATTATCAGTTTCTATCACTTTATCTGCATATTTATCCATAAGATATTTTTTTGAAGATAAGTATGCTGAAAATTTCTTGCCTTGACCACTATATTGAGAATGAATTAATTTGCGAAAAGTTTCATAATCGCTATTTTTCCACGAATTAATAAATGTATCAAAAATATTTAAAATCTCTTTCCTTTTTTCATCGTATTGAGTTTTCGTTAAATATAATACTTTATCTGTTATAACTACTGGATCTTTTATATCTGCAACATTTTTATCAAAATCAAGTAAGTCTTCGTTTTTTAAAGCGACACACCCTTGAGTAGTATCTTTGCCATTTATAGGGTCTCTACCGTGTATCCATATTCCATGACCAGTTTTTTTTCTAATCTTATCTACTGGGTTAGGATAATTTATTGGGAAAGCTCCAGCACCGTATATTTTTGCATAATTGCCATATTTTTTAATTAAATTATCTCCAGATGTCCAACTAACAATATAGTAAACACCCTCTGGAGTTTTGCCATCGCCTTCAATTAACTTATCTCCCTCGTTAATTCCATAAATAATATCGTAAGTATAAGTGATGTTATAAAAATCATCTTTAACTTTTATGCCATAGAGTTTTTTAGCATTTTTATCAACGAGTATAACGTCAATTTCTTCTGATTGTCTTGCCATAATATTAGAAATAATAGTATCGCTTCCAACTTCCTTACTATTATCGCCTGTTTGACTATAGCCAATATCACCACTTAAAATAAACGAAAGAAACAACAATAAACTAAAAATTTTTTTCATTAATATATTTTACCATTCAATATTTTTTCCGTATAAAAAGTATCTATCTAACTTGTTTTTTAGAGTATCATTAGTAGATTTAACTAAGCCGACACCAATATTATCGTAATATATAACACTTCCTTTATATTCTTTTAATGGTTTTAAGTCAAATCCTTTCATATAATCCATTGCATTATCTTTATTAACGAAAATTTTTTCATTATCCTTTATGTATCTGTTAAACTCCCATACAAATTGTGCTGAAGGGATAAAATCTTTTCCAGCAGTTTTATATACGTTTAATCCAATTTTTTTATAAGGTATTTTTTTAAATATATTTAACCCACTTTCAATATATCCTTTACCATTTATATCTAAGATATTAATATTTTCTGGCACTATATCTATATATTTTTTAAAAAAATCTTTCTGTTTTTGATATAATTTATTTTCTTTAAATTCATTTTTAATTAAATTACCGTCTTTTTTAATTACTGCAACGAAAAATCCGTCAATAGATGTTTTTGTAGGCATAATTCTTGCCACTTTTTCATCAATTTCACTGTAATTTGATAATCCATTACCAGAAAAGTTTTCTATATTTAATAGTTTTGCATTGCTATATTTATCTACTAAATTTTTTACTACTAACTCATTTTCTTCAACACTTAAAGTGCAAGTAGAATAAACGAGGATACCTCCTTCTTTTAAACAATCAAAAGCCGTTTCTATTAACTGACTTTGAAGATTTGCCATTTTTAAAACTAAATCTTTATTCCATATATTTTGAACTGTTTTATCTCTAAAAATTTTGTTTTCGTTACTACAAGGTGCATCAAGAAGTATTCCATCAAAAGAGTTTTTAAAAAATTTATTTAAAACTCTACCGTCAAAAGATACTGTTTTAACGTTATAACAACCATTTTTTTCAAGATTAAAGTGAAGTGATTTTAAGCGACTTGATGATACTTCATTGGCTATAATCAAGCCTTTTCTATTAAGATAATCAGATAAAGCACAAGTTTTGCCACCTGGAGCTGCACAAACATCAAGAACAACTGGATTTTCTGCCATATATGAAGATAAGATTTCAGCAGGAATAACACTTGACGGATTCATTATATATAATCCACCAGTCTGAAAAGAAAGAGAGTTTACTAAGTTTTCTTTCTCCTCTAATATTTTATATACTCCTTTATAATTTTCCAACTCTTCAAAAGTTGCGTAATCTTTAATTTCTTTAAGATAATCAACTTGCCTTGACAAATTAAGTCTAATATGACGACTTTTAGGATAAGCTAATGCCTCCTCAAATTCATCGTATTTATCTTTTAATAAAGGTTTATATACTTGTCTAAAAGTATCTTTCCAATTATTACTATTCATAAATCTTAGAAAGCATTTCTAATTTTTTCTGCATGAGTATTAATTTCTTCAATAGATTGCTTTAACCTTGGAGGAACTTTTAGCCCTAAATTATCATTATCATATCTTGGAATAATGTGTATATGAGAATGATAAACTTCTTGCCCAGATGATGCTTCATTATTTTGAATAATATTAATACCAGAGGCATTAAACGCCTTTTTTACTGCATTGGCAACTTTTATAACTACTATATACATTTTACTTGCAACTTCATCTGTAGTATCAAGAGCGTTTCTAAAATGATTTTTAGGTATGACTAAAGTATGACCAATTGCCATAGGGTTTATATCCATAAAAGCTAAAAAATCATTATCTTCATAAACTTTCGTTGACGGAATTTGACCATCTACTATTTTACAGAAAATACAATTATCCATATTTTTCACCACAATATTTTTCAATACATTATATATATTTAAATTAAAAAATCAATTTTTCTTGAATAAAAGAAAGTTTTTACGCTATTTTTTTGTATAATTTATCAATGATTAAAGAATATTTTTTATAATTTTTAGAAAATACATAACATATTAAAACTTTTTCTAATATTTAATTGCCTTTTACCGATAAGATAAGTGGAGGCAGTTATGAGTATATTGGTTCACAATTTACAATTAATCTCTCTATTAAGAAACGAGGCAAGGAAAATGGATATGCAAGAATTTGACGTTGTATCATTTAATAATGACACTATTAACAATCTTAAATTTAACAAAAATGAATACGACTTAAACAACAAAGCCTTATCAGATTTAGATAGAGCTGCATTAGAACTTGCATCATTAGTTGAGGGATTAAAAGCTCAAGCTAAAATTTTAGATGAATAGATAGTATTATTTTGTATTTTTTATTTTCCTATACAAAATTTTGAAAAAATCCTATCTAAAATATCTTCTGTGTAAATCTCTCCAGTTATTTCCATAAAATATTTTATACATTCATCTAAATCAAAAGCTATCATATCTTGAGGCTTGTTATAAATTTCTGTAATAATATTTTGTAAAATATCGTATATATTTGATATTAAATGTAGATGCCTTTCTGTAACACTTGCAATATCAGAAACTATATCGCTATCGGTAGAAATAGTTTTTTCTTTTATCAACTCAACTAATTCTTCTATGTTTATATTCTTATTTGCAGAAATATTTATATCTGTTTTATATTTATTAATTATTTCTTTATCACATTTATTACCTATGATAATTCTATTTTGATTTTGGCTTAAATTTAATACTTTCAAATCATCATCATCTAATTCTTTTGATAAATCTAATATAACTAATACTATTTGGCTATTTTTGATTTTTTCTTGGCTTTTTTCTACACCTTTATTTTCTATTACATCTTCAGTAATTCTAACACCAGCTGTATCAATAATTTCTATAGGGATATTGCCAATATATAGCTTTTCTTGAATAAAATCTCTCGTTGTGCCAGCAGTATCAGATACTATTGCTCTATCTTCTTTTAATATTGCATTAAGAAGTGAAGATTTGCCAACATTTGGTTTGCCAGCTATTACTATAGATATGCCTTTATTTTCTTGACGAAGATAGTTGTAAGACGAAATTAAATCTTTGCATTGTGTCGCAACTTTTTGAAAAACAGAAATATAATGCTCAATTTCATCACTACCCGTTTCTTCATCTGGGAAGTCAAGTTTTGCTTCAATTTGAGCTTTTATATTTAGTAAATCATTTTTCATATTTAAAAACTTGTGGCTAACTCTACCATTTAGCTGATTATAGGCGTAATTTAGCCCTTTTTGACTTTTAGCAGAAATTAATTCTTGGACTGCTTCGGCTTGAGATAAATCAATTTTACCATTTAAAAAAGCACGTTTAGTAAATTCGCCTCCCATTGCATGTCTAAAACCTAAAGAGTAAATATCTTGCAAAGCAAGACGAACAGTTATAGGGTTGCCATGAAAAGAAATTTCAACAGTATCTTCACCAGTATAACTTTTTGGACTTTTAAAATACGTAGCCATAACATCATCTGATATATCTTTACCTTTAAAAATATATCTTTTTGATACTGCATGATTTGGAATAATATTATTCTCGTTATTGCTATTATATAACAATGAAAAAACTTTAGTAGCATCACTGCCACTAATACGTAACACTATAATGGCACTCGTAACTACTGGAGTAATTGGGCTAACAATTGTATCATTCATAAATTACTATTTTTCTAAAGACATTTTACATGCTTTAAGAGTATTCTCCATTAAAGTAGTAATAGTCATAGGTCCAACACCACCAGGCACTGGTGTAATAAAAGAACATTTATCTTTTACATTTTCAAAATCAACATCTCCACAAAGTTTTCCGTCAACTCTATTCATTCCCACATCAATAACGACTGCACCGTCTTTTATAAAGTCTTTTGTTACAAACTTTGCTTTTCCTATTGCTGCAACAATAATATCAGCTTTTTTACAAATCTCTTTAATATTTTCTGTTTTTGAATGACATATAGTAACTGTTGCGTTAGCTTTAGTAAGCATAGCAGCCATTGGCTTGCCAACGATATTGCTTCTACCTATAACGACGGCATTTTTTCCAGATAGATTTATGCCGTAATCTTTCATCATATTCATCACCCCTAAAGGAGTGCAAGGCATAAGACAATCTTCGCCAATATTAAGTAAGCCAACGTTATATGGGTGAAAGCCGTCAACATCTTTTTCTGCTTTTATTGCTCGTAGAACCTTTTTTTCGTCAACTTGTTTTGGTAGTGGTAATTGAACCAATATTCCATGTATCTTGTCGTCATTATTAAATTTTTCTACCATTTTTAATATTTCTTCAGTTGAAATATCTCCACTAACTCGTTCTACTATTGAGTTAAAGCCAACTTCTATAGCTGCTTTTTCTTTTGAACCAACGTAAACTGCACTTGCTGGATCATCACCTGCTAAAATTACTGCTATACAAGGAGATATGCCGTATTTTTCTTTAAAAGATGATGTTTCTTTCTTTAAATTTTCTCTAAATTTTGATGATAAATATTTTCCGTCTAATAGTTCCATTGTAAAACCCTATATAATTATTTCTATAATAAAAGTTTTTAACATTTTTTATTATTTGGTTCAAGTAATAGATATTTTTTTATTATTTATAATTATTTTGTATGGAGCAAAACCACATTGGGAGCAAGCTCGGAAGCTAAAACGGCTCGCATAAATTAAGCTCGCCCCGTTTTGATGCGAAACGGTTGACAAAAAATTTTAGGACGAAATTTTAACCAAAATGTAACAATTTCAGGATAGGAATTTTTTGTATAATATATAGATTGCCACGAAAAACTGACGTTTATCTCGCAATGACTTTAAAACGGTCATTACGAGGAGCAAAGCGACGAAGTAATCCAGTAAAAAGGCTTTTAAAATTAATTAATTATAAAACTTTCCTTTATTTAACTTTGAAATAATAAATAATTTTAAATTTTTTAAATAGAATTGAAAAGGTAACAATATACATAAAGAATACAATTTTTGAACTCAGAAGTAATGACATATATTCATTAAATGTTTTTAGCGAACACTGGGCTTGTCCCCGAACGAA
>JAZSQT010000160.1:0-7270 GCA_045538075.1 Mucispirillaceae bacterium | reverse complement strand
ATTAAAGATAATAAAATTTATTGAAATAAAAAAAAATATCTCATACTATTACGAAAGTTTTAGGGCTATTAGCTCAGTGGATAGAGCATCGGTTTCCGAAGCCGTGTGTCGCAGGTTCAATTCCTGCATAGCCCATTAAAAAAGTCGGCATATTAGCCGACTTTAAATTATTACTCTATATTCATAATAACATTTGCCATTGTTTCTACTTGGCTTTCTAATCCTAAATTTTCTAAGTTACCTTTATCGCAAGCAGTTGCAATTTCTGGATTAATAGGAAGTTTAACAATATTATCAATTCCATGTTTTCTTGCAACATCTTCAACATGGCTTTCACCATATATCTTTATTTCTTCATTGCAACAAGGACACTTTAGATAGCTTAAATTTTCAACTAAACCGTAAACTGGCACTTTCATAGTATTTGCCATATTAACTGCTTTTTCAACAATCATAGATACTAGTTCTTGAGGAGATGTTACAATAATTATACCATCAACTGGAATAGACTGAAAAACTGTTAAAGGAACATCTCCAGTTCCTGGTGGCATATCAATAAACATAACATCAACATCACCCCATATAACGTCTGTCCAAAATTGTTTTACCATATTAGCAATCATAGCTCCACGCCAAATAAGAGGGTCTGTATCATTTTCAAGGATAAGATTTGATGATACAACCTTTATATTGCTACTTGTTTTTGAAGGAAAAATACCTTCTTCTGCAGCCAGTAAAGGACCCTTTAAACCAAATATTTTAGGTATTGATGGCCCTGTTACATCGGCATCTATAATTGCCGTGTTTAATCCTTTTTTATTCATTGCAATAGCAAGTAAAGAAGTAACAAGAGACTTGCCAACTCCTCCTTTACCACTAACAACACCTATAATTTTTTTTACATTGCTTAATTGATTTGATGTTTCTTTTGTGATAGCTGCACTATTATGGGAACAACTTCCACATGAACCTGTTGTGCAATTTTCATCATTACAGCCTCTATTATTAGACATTAAAATCTCCTTAAAATATTTTTTTATATTGTATATTTTTATATTTAGCTTGAGAAAAAAATAAGTCAACATTTTTTAATCAATAACTTCTTATTGATTTTTAAAAAGTTATAATATAGTTTTCTATTTATAATATTAATTACGAAATATGAGGTTACTATGAAATCATCAGCAGAATATGCACTACTTAGTGTATCAGACAAAGAAGGCATCGTTGAATTTGCTAAAGGTCTTAATGATTTAGGTGTAAAAATTTTATCCACTGGTGGAACTGCAAAAGCTATAAAACATGCAGGTATTCCAGTTACTGAAGTTTCAGAATTTACAGGTTTTCCAGAAATATTAGATGGAAGAGTTAAAACTTTGCAACCTAAAATACATGGTGGCATTCTTAATATCCGTGACAATAAAGACCATCAAAAAACTGTTGAAGAATTAGGAATTAAAAATATTGATATTGTAGCAGTAAACCTCTATCCATTTGAATCTGTTGCAGCTAAAGAAGATTCAACTTTAGAAGATATTATAGAAAATATTGATATTGGTGGTCCTGCAATGATTAGAAGTGCAGCAAAAAACCACAATTACGTTACAGTTTTAGTATCTCCAAAAGATTACGAAAAAGTTTTAGACGAAATTAAATTAGATGGTTCAACATCTCTTGAAACGAGACAAATGTTAGCAGCAAAAGCGTATAGCCATACAGCTTTATACGACAGTGTTATATCTAATTATCTTGCACGTAAATTTGGTTTACGTTTCAGAGAAGAATTTACAGTTGGTGGTAGGCTTGTTCAAAGTATGCGTTACGGTGAAAATCCTCACCAAGATTCAGCTTTTTATAAAGAACCTTTAATGTGTGAATCTGGTATTTGTTACGCAGAACAATTTCATGGAAAAGAGTTATCCTTTAACAACATAGTAGATTTAAATTCTGCATGTGAGTTAGTTAAAGAATTTGATAATCCAGCAATAGTAATTATTAAACACAATAATCCTTGTGGTGTAGCTGAAAGTTCGTCATTAGAAGATGCTTACCTTAAAGCCCTTGCCTGCGACCCAGTAAGTGCTTTTGGAGGTATTATTGGTGCAAATAGAGAAGTTGATATTAAAGTAGCTGAACATATTTCAAAACTTTTTGTTGAAGCAATTATTGCTCCTTCTTTTACTGATGATGCTTTAGAACTTTTATCTAAAAAACCAAGTATTCGTATTATGAAGATGAAAGATATTAAATGCAGAAGTAAAGAATACGATGTAAAAAAAGTTACTGGTGGATACCTTCTTCAAGATAGAGATTTACATAAATTTGATAATTTTAAAGATCTTAAAGTTCCTACAAAACGCAAACCGACAGAAGAAGAACTTAAATCTTTAGAATTTGCTTGGAAAGTAGCAAAACACGTTAAATCTAATGCTATTGTATATGTTAAAGGAACATCATCAATAGGCATTGGTGCTGGTCAAATGAGTAGAATTGATTCTACTAAAATTGCAGCTATTAAAGCAGAAGATGCTTTTGGTAAAGGTGCTGTTCAAGGTGCAGTTATGGCATCTGATGCTTTTTTTCCTTTTAGAGATAATATTGATGCAGCAGCAAAAGAAGGAATTACGGCTATAGTATCTCCTGGTGGATCTGTAAGAGATGAAGAAGTTATTGCAGCAGCAGATGAACACAATATAGCAATGGTGTTCACTGGAATTAGACATTTTAGGCATTAAGATATGAAGATATTAGTTATTGGTTCAGGTGGTAGAGAGCATGCTATTGCATGGAAACTTTCTCAAGATGAGAGAGTTGAAAAAATTTTTGTTGCTCCAGGTAATGGTGGCACTGCTATAGAAAATAAGTGTGAAAACATTAATATTGGTTATAATGATATTTCTGCATTATTAAAATTTGCAGAAAGTAATAATATTGATTTAACTGTTGTAGGTCCAGAGGAACCTCTTTCAAAAGGTATTGTTGATGAATTTGAAAAAAATAATTTATTAATTTTTGGACCAAATAAAAACGCAGCAGAAATTGAAGCTTCAAAATCTTTTGCAAAAGACATTATGAAAAAAGCATCTATTGCAACTGCTAGTTATGAAGAATTTAATGATTTTGATAGTGCAAAAGAGTTTGTTACAAAAAAAGGAGCTCCAATAGTTATAAAAGCTGACGGATTAGCAGCAGGAAAAGGTGTTACAGTAGCTCAAACTATAGACGAAGCTATCAACGCATTAAAAGAAATTTTTGTTGATAATATCTTTGGCGAGTCTGGTTCAAAGGTCGTAATAGAAGATTTTATGATTGGAGAAGAAGCAACTTATCTTGCAATTACAGATGGAAAAAGTATATTACCACTCGTTATTAGCCAAGACCATAAAGCAGCTTTTGATGGTGATAAAGGACCAAATACTGGTGGTATGGGTGCTTATACTCCTGTGCCAGTAGTTAAAGACGATATGTTTAATAGAGTTACAAATGAAATTGCATATCCAATGATAAAAGAAATGGCAAAAAGAGGCATAATATACAAAGGAGTAATTTATGCTGGTCTAATGATAAACGGCAATGATATAAAAGTTGTAGAATTTAATTGTCGCTTTGGTGATCCTGAATGCCAAGTAGTATTATCTAGGATAAAAAATGGGCTTCTTGATGCTTTTATCGGTGCAGCTAAAGGAGATTTAGGGAACATACCATTAGAAAATTCTGATAATCCAGTTGCATGTGTAGTGCTTGCTTCTGGAGGTTATCCTAAATCATATAAAAGTGGTTACGAAATTTTTGGAATTGATGAAGCTAATAAAATTGATAATGTTAAAGTTTTTCATGCTGGAACTAAATTTGATAATAATGGCAAAATTTTAACATCAGGTGGCAGGGTTTTATGTGTGGCTGCAACTGATAATTTATTAAAAAATGCTGTAGATAAAGTATATCAGGCTTGTAATCTAATAAAATTTGAAAATATGCACTATCGTAAAGATATAGCACATAAAGGCTTAAATAAATAGGAAGGTATAGTTATATGGCAAAAATTGGTCTTATAGTTGGTAGTAAATCAGATATGGATATAGTAAAAGAGTGTATGAATACTCTTGATACTTTTAGTATAGAATACGATGTAATAATTTCATCTGCTCATAGAACACCAGAAGAAACTGTTGATTGGGCAAAAAAAGCAGATGAAAAAAATTATTCTGCAATAGTTGCTTTTGCTGGTGCTGCTGCACATTTAGCAGGTGTTGTTGCTTCAAAAACTAATGTGCCAGTTATTGCTGTTCCTATTGCTGCAACAGTTTTAGCAGGTGTTGATAGCCTTTTATCATCAGTGCAAATGCCAGGTGGTATTCCTGTTGCTACTATGGCTATTGGCAAGGCTGGTGCAAAAAATGCTGCTCTTTTTGCTTGTCAAATTGCTGCAAGAAACGATAAAAGTTTATATGAAAAACTTGAAAAATATCGCCGAACAATGAAAGAAGCAGTTATTAGAGATAACGAAAATTTACAACATTCTCTAAGTAAATGATAATTTCTAAAGCAAATAAAGATAACGGGTTACATATTTTTAGATTATCTATTAAGAAAAATATACCCGTTATCTTTCCTACTGACACTATATACGGTATAGGTGCTCCTTTAAGTTCTATAGTAGCCAATAAAAAAATATATGAGATAAAAAAACGTCCTATTAATATGCCCTTCCCTATTTTAGTTGGAAATATTACTCAACTTTCAGATATAGCAGACATAACAAATTTAACAGATGAAGCAAACGAATATATACATAATTGGCGTCCAGCTACAACTTTGATACTAAAGGCTAAAAACAATATAAATGGAATATATAATAAGGATAATACTATTGCCGTTCGTATTCCAAAATTAGACTGGTTAAGAGAAACTTTAATTGAACTTGGTGAACCTGTTACTGCAACAAGTGTAAATATAAATAAATCTCCTTTTGCTAAAAACATTCAAGAAGCATTAACTATATTTGGAAATAATATACAATTATTTTTATGGCAAAATAATATCCTTAATAAATCATCAAATATATATGATTTAACAAATGGAAGTATAAAAAAAATCAGATAATATTAATTCAATATAAATAAGACTATTTTGGTCTTAAATTCTTCTTATTTATCAATAAAATATATTAAAAAAATAGTATAAAATCTATTGACAAATATTATAAAATAATTTAGTAAAAAGTATCTGTAAATTCATAACAAGGAGAATACTATGAAAAAAATTTCTGTTTTAGCAGTTATGTTAGTTCTTGCTTTTTCTGCAGTAGTTTTTGCTCAAACTATTCCAGCAGATAAAGCAACAATTGACCTTAAAGCAGCTTGGAAAGTTGAAGGTAAACAAAAAGCTGTTATCTTCAAACATCAAACTCATGCTGACAAAGTGTCTTGCGACAAATGTCATAGCACGCCAAACGGTGGAGACAAAAAAACTTTTGCTGAGCCAATCAAAGGCAATACAGACAAAAACCCTGCTCACGCTTGGTGCTGGGGCTGTCATAAAGAGCAAAAACCTGACCCAGTTAAAAAATCTTGTGCTAAATGCCACTCTGGAAAATAATTTAACGACTATTTTATAGTTCTAGCCCTACTCTAGTAGTAGGGCTTTTTTAGTGAAAATATATTGGGTTGATAAGAAGTAATAATTACGATAATAACTTATTTTTTAAATCTTTATAATTATTAAAAAAATCAAAAACTACTTCACCATTGCTAATAGCTTCAAAATGCTTTTTTGCACATTTTATTTTTGCTTGTTCTATTGGTCGCAACTGGCTTATATCACCAGTTCCTTTTGTTTCTTCTTCAATTACACTTAGTATATGTTTCATTACATTAACTTATCCTCCACTTTTTTAGATACTTATTTGTAGAAGTTTTTTTATTTGGAGATAGAAATAACTTTATAAATCATTATAACGGATAAATTATAAATTATTATAATATAAAATATATCATAATATAAATTATAAACAATCTATTATCAAGAGATTTATAATTAAATAATTTTAAAGTTAATGTAATGAAAATTAATAGACATAGAAAGCTCCCAAATTATATTGGGAGCTTAAAAGATAAAGTATGAATAATTTTTATTGTGGATCGCTATATCCTACATTTGAAGTAAATGCACTATATGTTGCTACATCCTTCATATCATCCATTGAATTCGGATCTAAATTAACAGGTATATCTGATGTTTTATTTCCTCTTACTTGAGTATATGCATCAAGATTAAGAGTAACCCCAAAAGCACTTACATGTTTTTCTTTTAATATTAAATCAACAGTAATATTACCTGCATTTTCTTGAGCGGAACTTGCTGCAGATATTTTGAAAGTAGAATTTGGATTATTTGTTCTACCTTTTAAATTTCTGCCAGATACACCTTTAACAGAACCACTTATATTTTTAAAATCATCAGAATTTGATGTCTTATTATATTTTGTATATTGATACTTATCGTTTTCTGCATTAGCGTCCATTGTTGTATTTCTCATTGTTACTTTAGTTCTAATAGTCAAACTTCTTGAATTAGTATCTTTAGTAACTGTAATAAATCCTTTAAAGTTTTCTACCTCATTAGCACTTGTTCCTGTAGAACAGCTGTTATTTTTACTACTTAAAAAAGTTGCAGATTTATAGGTAGAACAACTTGTGGTAATAGGTTTTTGTGCTTCACCCTGAGCTATACCACAAAATGCACCACTACAAGATACCACTTGAGGAATAGTGCCAAAAAAAGTCATATTATAAGTTCCTTGCAAACTATATGGATCGTCTATATTTGCAGGAGTAACGGTTAAATATTTGCTTGAATTAACAGAAGAAAAGCTACCAGTTCTATTATAAATTATAAATTCAATTTTATTTGGAGAATTTGCTTCATATTTTAATTCATTACCACTTATAATGAATGGAAATTCATACTTAATAGAACCATCATCATTTATGATGATTTTTTTATTCTTCCAACCTTCTATACTCATATCTTTTTCATTCATTTGGGAGTTATCAACATAGTTGAAATATATAAATCTAAAATTATCCCACATAGGATCTTTTGCAAAATCACCCCAACCTAACTGTAGTTTTCCACTAACTTTAAATTCATTTATATTTGAAAATAAGTAGAAATTAGTTTTATCTGTAAAAAACCTTCTTGATTGGCTATTAGATTTTACTGTTCTATTATTGTATGTAATATAAAATTCTTTAATAGTATATCTACC
>JAZSQT010000028.1:0-43093 GCA_045538075.1 Mucispirillaceae bacterium | reverse complement strand
TAAGACATTAATATCATTAATAATATTTATATGAGGGTACTATTATGTCTATCATGCTTATTTTACAGTTGATTGTTCTATTAGGAGCAATTTTTTTAGGTGTTCGTATTGGTGGTATCGGCATTGGTTATGCCGGTGGTTTAGGTGTTATAGTTTTATCTTTAGTTTTAGGTATGACACCAGGTAATATCCCTTGGGACGTTATTCTTATCATAATGAGTGTTATTGCTGCAATTTCAGCTATGCAAGCTGCTGGTGGTCTTGATTATCTCGTTCAAGTTGCAGAAAAGATTTTAAGAAACAATCCTAAACACATTAACTATCTTGCTCCAACTATCACTTATCTTTTAACTGTTTTTGCTGGCACTGGTCATACTGCATTTTCTATGATACCAGTTATAGTTGAAGTTGCTAAAGGTCAAAATATTAAGCCGTCTGCACCTTTATCCCTTGCTGTTGTATCAAGTCAGATTGCAATTACTGCTTCTCCTGTTAGTGCTGCTGTTATTTTCTTAAGTGGTGTATTAGAACCATTAGGAGTTAGCTACCCTCTTTTACTCTTAATCTGTATTCCTACTACATACATTGGCTGTATGATTGCTGCATTTATTGTTAATAAATTTTACGACCTTGATTTATCTAAAGATCCAGTTTATCAAGAAAGACTTGCTGCAGGTTTAATTAAAAAAGAAGAAAATCACACAGAAAAAGAATTGCCAAAAGGTGCAAAACTTTCTGTGCTTATCTTCCTTATCGGTGTAATTGCTGTTGTTTTCTATGCTACTGCAATATCTAATAATATCAAACTTATTGACCCAGTCATTATGAAAAGAGATTACGCTATTGTTAGTTTTATGCTTGCTGTTGCCACAATTATTACCCTTGTATGCAAAATTGATATAGGTAATGTTCCATCTTTAAGCGTATTTAAAAGTGGTATGACTGCTTGCGTTTGCGTTCTTGGTGTTGCATGGCTTGGCGATACTTTTGTTACAGGTCATGTTGAAGAAATTAAATCTTTTGCATCATCTGCAGTTAGCAAGTTTCCATTTTTATTAGCGATTATTCTTGCCTTTGCTGCTATGCTTTTATATTCTCAAGCTGCTACGGCTAAAGCTATTATGCCAGCAGTTATATTAGCATTAGGTATCACTCCAGAAAATAATGATATGGTATATGTAATTGTAGCTTCTTTTGCTGCAGTTTCTGCATTGTTCGTATTACCAACTTATCCTACATTGCTTGGTGCTGTTCAAATGGACGATACTGGTTCTACAAGGATAGGAAAATACGTATTTAACCATTCATTTTTTGTTACTGGAGTAATGATGATATTTTTCTCTGTAGTATTGGGCTTCATAGTTGCTCCAATACTTATATAATTTTCTTATACATATCTTTTTTAATAATGCTATTCCTTTATGGAATAGCATTATTTTTTAGTAAGCAACTTCAACTAATTGATTATCAAGATAATCTACTAAAACTTTTGGATTGATTATTACAAGAAATCCTCTTTTTCCACCATTAATATATATTTTTTCAAGGTTTAATATACTTTTTTCAATATAAACTTTCATTTGCCTTTTAGTTCCAAAAACTGATGTTCCACCAACAAGATAACCAGAATATTTATTTGCAATATTTTTTTCGCAAGGTCTTACACTTTTTACACCCATAATTCTTGCTAATTTTTTCTCTGATATAGATTTATCACCATGCATTAAAACAATAAATGGCTCTTTGTTATTATCTTCCATAATTATAGTTTTAATAACTATATGTTCATCTACATTTAACTCTTTTGATGAATGAGATGTGCCACCATTTTCTTGATACTTATATAACTTAGGCTCAAAAGCAATATTATTTTTTTCTAAAAATCTAATTGCCATTGTAGAAGGATATTTTTCTTTCATAATTATAAGATACTACTTAAAAATTCTTTAGTTCTGTCATATTTTGGGTTTATGAAAATCTCATCTGGTGTGCCACTTTCAAGAATTTCTCCGTCATACATAAAAATAACTTTATTTGCGACTTCTTTTGCAAAATTTAGCTCGTGGGTAACAACAAGCATTGTTGTATGTTCTTTTGCAAGGGTTTTCATAGTTTGTAAAACTTCACCAGTAATTTCTGGATCTAATGCAGATGTTGGTTCATCAAAAAGCATTATTTCTGGGTTTAGCATTAATGCTCTAACTATAGCAACTCTCTGTTTTTGTCCCCCAGATAAATTACATGGATACACATCTGCTTTTTCATTTAAACCAACTTTAGACAATAATTTATCACTTAAAAATCTTAATTTTTCTTTATCGTATTTTTTTACTAATTTTGCAGGTAGTTCTAAATTTTCTCTAACAGATAAATGAGGGAATAAATTAAAATGTTGAAACACCATACCCATTTTAAGACGCATATTTAATGCTACTTCTTTAGATACGTATTGCCCGTTAACTATATAAGGCTCATTATCTATATAAATATCACCACTATCTATTTTTTCTAAATCAATAATACATCGCAACATAGTGCTTTTACCAGACCCAGATGAACCTATAACTGCAACTACTTCACCCTTATCAACAGTAAAAGAAACACCTTTTAATACTTGGAGATTATCGTAACTTTTACAAAGATTTCTTACATCTATTACAGACATTAATCACCTTGAAAATTATATCTTTTCTCAATTTTTTTGAAAAATACTGTCAACACTAAAATCATTAATAAATATATTAAAGCAGCAATAAAAAATGGCAGTATTGAAGCATCTCTATTTACAGCAGCTTTTGCAACGTGTAAAACTTCTGGAACACTAACGGCATATAATAATGCAGTATCTTTAACGAGAGTAATTGATTCATTGCTTATTGCAGGCAAAGATACCCTCAACATTTGAGGAATTATAATATAAAAAGTTGTCTGAAATTTTCCTAACCCTAATACCTTAGCAGCTTCATATTGACCTTTATTAATAGCCAATAACCCACCTCTAAAAATTTCTGCAAAATAAGCTGAATAATTTATCACAAAACCAAGACAAGCTGCAGTAAACCTATCCATAACTAAATATTTACCTACGACAGGAATTAAAGGTAAGGCAAAATAAATAAATAAAAGTTGTAATAAAAGTGGCGTTCCCCTAATAACATATATAAAAAAATTTGTTAAATAAGAAACGAGTTTAAATGGACTTTTTGCTATTAATGTAATCAAAAACCCTAAAGGCAAAGATAAAATGATAACAATAAAGAAGGTAAGAATGGTAGTTTTTGCACCATTTAACATATGAATTGTAATTCTCAATATGTATTCAAAATCCACTCTTACCTCTTTTAAAAGTAAAATATTAATTAATCTTTAAGTAAAATATCTTCACCGAACCATTTAGTAGAAATATTAGAACTACTACCATCTTGGCTCATTTGTTGTAAAGCATTTTCTACTTTATCTTTTAAAGCTATATTACCCTTTTTAAAGCCGATAACATATACTTCTTGGCTTAAAGCATCATCTAACAAACGATATTCGTTTTTTTCTTGAGAGATTTGGTATCTTGCAACTATTTCGTCCATAATAACGGCATCGGCACGACCTATTTTTAAATCAGATAATGCAAGAACATTATTTTCGTATTCAACTTTTTTAACTTTTGAGCTAATAGGATCATTTTCTAAGGCTTGCAAAGCAGTTGATCCTGACTGGACAGCAACATTTTTGCCCTCAAGATTATTTTTATTAACTATATCAGAGTTTGCTTTAACTATAATAATCATTCTATTAGCAAGATATGGTTTAGATAATTGCATAGCTTCTGCCCTTGCTGGGCTATAGCTTAATCCATTCCAAATACAATCAATATTATTGTTTTCAAGCTCTAATTCTTTTGAATTCCAATCAATAGGTTGTAACACAAGCTCTAAATTAAGCCTTTTAGCAACCTCTCTTGCTAAATCAACATCAAAACCTATAATTTGATTATTACTATCTCTAAAACCCATAGGAGGAAAACTATCATCAAGACCTACTATGAATGTATTTTTTTCAACTTTTTTTTCTAAAACTTCTGTTTCTTTCTGCTGATTTTGTTTTTTGCAAGCTGATACTCCAACAGCAATTAAACATACTGCAACTATAAGCAGTTTACGCATAAACTCCTCCTTTTAAAATAACGATTTATAAATATAACTAATTTGACAAAAAATTGCAAATAATTAAAAAATTAATGCTCAATAATTATTTCTTTGCCTTCTTTTTTGTTACCAAAAATGATATTTGATATTTTATCGCTAAAATGGTTATTAATTGATACTAAATAGGCAATTGGCATTGGAGAAAATTTTTTCTTATCTTCTCTAACAATAGATAAGAAACTAAAAAAAACAATTACTATTATCGCAAAAATCTGCCCTTTTCTTATACTTGAAAAATCATTTATAAATACCCTAATAATAGATAGAATAACTGATAATATTACTAATAATGAAACGAAAATTATATTTTTAATATCATAAAAAATATGAGAAATAACTTCATAAGAAAAAAATAATGGAGACGAAAGTTTATCTGTATCCATAGATAATTTTGTAGCATAAATATAACTTACTGAAGCAATATAGAATAAAATCGGCATAAAAATAATAAAAACGTATTTAGACAACATTAAAATAAAGAAAAACAGTAAGCAACAGCTAATAGAATATAATACAAGAAGAATATCTATATTGCCACTTTCTGATAATAATTTTATTCTATCAACATTAAACATAATCCCATAAAAGAAAGAAACAAAGATTAGCAATGAGTAATAGATAATAGAATTTTTATCCCAAGAAACTTTAGTAAATATTTTATATTTGTTTATTTGTTCTCTCATAATTTTACCAAAACATAAGTATTATTTATAAAAGGCTTTATAATAAATGTAAATATTAAAATAATTAATAGAAATATGCAAATTTTAACATCATTAAATAAAAAATCTTGTTTCTTTATTAATGAGTTAGTATTATAATAATTATAGATTTACTAACATACTATATTTTTTATCGTTACTAAATAAATTATTTTTAAGGAGTAATCTATGTCTAATTTTCGTATGGAACACGATTTTCTTGGTGATAAGGAAGTACCTATTGACGCTTATTACGGCGTTCAAACTATGCGTGCAATAGACAACTTTCCTATTACTGGCTACAGACTTCACCCAGCAATGATTAAAAGTATGGCTATCGTAAAAAAAGCAGCTGCCCTTGCAAATGCTCACGTTGGAGAAATGCCAAAAGATATTGCTGAAGCAATTGCAAAAGCTGCAGATGATGTTATTGCTGGCAAACTTAATGATTGGTTCGTTGTTGACCCTATTCAAGGTGGAGCTGGAACTTCAATCAACATGAATACTAATGAAGTTATCGCTAACAGAGCATTAGAAATCATGGGACACCCTAAAGGAAGTTATAACATCATTTCTCCAAACAGCCATGTTAATATGGCTCAAAGCACTAACGATTCTTTTCCTACTGCATCTCACCTTACAATAGTTACTCTTCTTGATGAACTACTTGTTGCAATGGACGAAATGCAAAAAATGTTTGTAAAAAAATCTGAAGAATTTGATAAACTTATTAAAATGGGTCGCACTCATCTTCAAGATGCAGTGCCAATTAGATTAGGACAAGAATTTAAAGCGTATTCAAGAGTAGTTGCAAGAGATATAAAAAGACTCACTAATGCAAAAGAACATATGCTTGAAGTTAATATGGGTGCAACGGCAGTTGGAACTGGTCTTAATGCTGACCCAGAATATATTAAAAAAGTCGTATCATTACTTGGTGAATTTACAGGATACCCTATAAAAAGTGCAGAAGATTTAGTTGATGGCACACAAAATTGTGATGGATATGCAGAAGTTTCTGCTTTACTCAAAGTTTGTATGATTAGCATGAGTAAAATTTGTAACGACTTAAGATTAATGGCATCTGGTCCAAGATGTGGTTTAAGTGAACTTAATTTACCAGCTCGTCAACCTGGTAGCTCTATTATGCCTGGAAAAGTTAATCCAGTTATGGCAGAAGTTATAAACCAAATTGCTTTTCAAGTTATTGGTAACGATATTACTGTTACTATGGGCGTTGAAGCTGGACAGTTTGAACTTAATGTTATGGAACCAGTTTTTGTATTTAATGTAATTCAATCTATAGTTATTATGACTAATGGATTTAGAGTATTTACAAAATATCTCCTTACTGATTTAACTGCAAATGCAGAAAGAATGAAAAATTACGTTGAAAATTCTGTTGGTATTGTTACTGCAATTAACCCTCACGTAGGTTATGAAACTGCTTCAAGACTTGCAAGAGAAGCAAATGTTTCTGGAAAACCTATTAGAGAACTTATTTTAAGAGATAAAGTTTTAACAGAAGATGAAATTAACGTTATCTTAGATCCAGTAGGAATGACAACTCCAGGTATTTCTGGCGTTGAGCTAAAAAGAAATAAAAAATAATTTATTTTAACTGCCCTTACTATTAGGGCAGTTTTTTTATCTAAATTTTAGTTATTCTATTTATATTTATTAACTTATTCTTGATTATTAATAAATTTTATATTAACTTAAGTGTGTATTTTATTTATAAAGTTAGTTTAAGAAAATATTGTAATATCCGATTAATATTTAATATTAACCTTAGTTTTTATATATTCTATTTTAGTGGAGTGAGATGTGAGTGCATACAAGTCATTAATTATTGACGAACGTAACAATGAAATTGTTACAGATATTCATATTACGAATATTGATTTACTACCAAAAAACGATATTCTCGTTAAAGTTTCTTATTCATCATTAAATTATTTAGATGCACTCATTATTAACCATAGTAAAGATTATTTTAATAAATTCCCTCATACTCCTGGTATAGATGCAGTTGGAATAGTTGTAGAATCAAATAGTCCAGATTTTTGTGTAGATGATGAAGTTTTAGTTACTGGTTTTGGACTTGGTATAGATGTTCCTGGTGGGTTTGGCGAATATATTAGAGTGCCAGCAGATTGGGCTACCCATGTTCCTACTGGATTAACTAAAAAAGATTGTATGATTATTGGTTCAGATGGTCTTGCAGCAGCTCTTTCTGTTATGGATTTAATGGCAAGTGGTAGTTGCTCTGAAAATGATAATGTAGTTGTTAGTGGAGCAAGTTTTGGCACTGGTTGTATAGCTGTAGCATTATTATCATTAAATAATTTTAATGTTACTGCAGTATTAAGAGAATCTGAAAATTCTGAATTTACAAAAATTTTAGGTGCAAAAGAAATTGTAACTTGCGAAAAGTTTACACATAACTCATCAGATTCTTTACTTAAGGATAAGTATTCTATTGCTGTTGATACTTTAGGAGGCAATGTTTTATCTACTATTATGCGTTCTCTTAAGAAAAATGGTTCAGTTGCAGTTTGTTCAGCAATATTAGATAAAAATATTACAATTCCTATAAATGCCCTTACAGATAGAGGTATAAACGTTTTAGGTATAAATACAGTTAATTGTTCTATGAATTTGAAACAAGAAGCATGGCGAAAATTATCTGGTGAGTGGTATTTAAAAATGTTACCTCTTTTTTCTACTGAAATTTCAATTATGGAAGTTCCAGAATATAGTAAAAGGCTCCTAAATGGGAATATTAAGGGTAGAATAATTATAAATTACGATATTTAATTATTAAAAATAGGTTAAATTATGTATTTTCGTATTATCTTTACTTTAGTATTACTATTTTTATCTCCAACTATATCTTACTCTAAAAATATTGAAAATTTTACGCCAATTGTAGCGTTACAAAAATCATCATACATTTATGGGACGTATAAATTAGATAATAAAAACATTGTTCCTGCAATTAAAACTAATAGTAATATATACGTTTTTCAACACGCAGATGAAGCTAAAAAATTGCCGTTATTTTACACTTCTTCCCTTGGTTTCTATAGAAATAATATTATTTTAGGGTTACACGAAACTGACGGATATAGAAATTCTTTATTAGTAATGATTAATTTAGATAAAGAACCTACTATTATAGATAGTATTAAATTTACAAATATTGATGGCTATAATTACGATTTTTATTCTGATTTGCCGTCAATAGATGTTCCTAAAAATATATCTGATTTAGATCAAGATAACTTTTCTGAAGTTTTAATAGATTTTTATGAAAGAAGGTTTAGACTACTTTTATCTATTACTTCTAAAGGTATTACCATTGATTATAATTCTCCTTATTATACGAGAACCTTTAATAAATTATCTAAATTAAAAGATAAAGATGAATACGAAGAAAGAGAATATACCATATATGGAGTATTATCTAATAAAGTATCTAAAAATGATACATTAAATAAATTGTTAGAAAAAAATAAAAATGATAGAAAAGCATATCCCACTATAATTTCAAAAGCCATAGAATTGAAAAAACTATCTTTCAATATTGGTGCAAACAAGTATTTAGCTGCATATTTTGCTGGTGAAATAGAATCTCAAGAAATGATTAAAATCCTTAGCGAAAAAGGAATTAATAGTTCAAATTTGATGTTTGAAATATATAATTTTGAAAAACTAATATCACAATTTCATATAGATGAAATTGCTTTTAATGATTTTATTCTATTCTTTTCAGATAATATTACAGAAGATAAATTTAAAGAATATACATCAAAATCATTATCAAATTTTAATGGAGATATGTATTCAATATTATCAAATATAATGGAACTTGATAATAATTTACATAATAGTAAAATTACTATAAAAAAATTAATTGTAGATTAATAATATGTTGAGGTAATTAAAATTTTAGATTTATTTCAATCAATCATTGACTCTGTAAATAGTGTATTATGGGGACCAATAATGCTTGTAATTCTATTAGGAACTCATATCTATTTTACATTTAGGTTAAAATTTATACAAAAATATATTTTTACTGCCATTAAATTATCTATATCAAAAGACGAAAAAGCAACTGGAGATATTAGCCCTTTTGGTGCATTAGCAAGTGCATTAGCTGCAACTATAGGCACTGGTAATATTGTTGGTGTTTCAATTGCCGTTGCATTAGGTGGGCCAGGTGCAGTCTTGTGGTGTTGGTTTACTGGTGTTTTTGGCATGGCAACAAAGTATGCTGAATCATTACTTGCCGTTAAATATCGTGTTAAAACAAAAGACGGAAGAATGATTGGTGGACCAATGTATACAATATTAAACGGATTAAATTTAAAATGGCTTGCTGTGCTATTTTCAATTTTTACTGCTATTGCTGCTTTTGGTATAGGCAACACAGTTCAAGCTAATTCTGTTGCAAGTGTTATAGAAAAAAGTATAGGTATTCCTAACTATATTACTGGAATATTTATGGCTGTATTAGTTGGATTGGTTGTTTTAGGTGGCGTAAAATCTATATCTAAAGTATCGTCTGCTTTAGTTCCATTTATGGCAATATTATATATATTAGGTTGCATTATAATACTTATAATGAATATAAATTATTTAAATGAAACATTTATATTGATTATAAAATCAGCCTTTACACCTCAAGCTGCAGGTGGAGGTTTTATTGGTAGCACAGTTATGATGGCTGCTAGGCTTGGTATAATGCGTGGATTATATTCTAATGAATCTGGTATGGGTTCTGCCCCTATTTTTGCTGCTGCAGCAAGAAGTAAAAACCCTGTTAGGCAAGGTCTAATTTCTATGACTGGCACATTTTGGGATACTGTAATAATTTGTCCTTTAACTGGGTTAGTTGTTGTTAGTAGCATATTAAAAAATAGCTCCTTATTTATTGGTCTTGAAGGTGGAGAAATCCCATCTGTTGCTTTTGCCCAGTTGCCATATATAGGTTTGCTCATTCTTAATATAGGCATAGTTTTATTTGCTTTTACTACAATTTTAGGCTGGATTTATTATGGTGAAAAATCTATAGAATTTCTGTTTGGTGCTTCAAGTATAAAATATTATAGAGTAATTTTTTGTATAGCTGTATTTTTTGGTGCCATAATATCATTAAATTTAGTTTGGGGTTTTGCAGATACTATGAATGCCTTAATGGTGTTACCAAATATATTATCACTATGGTTATTATCAAAAGTAGTTAGTAGTGAAACGAAAAAATATCTATTTAGTGGCAATATTGATGTGGAATCAGAAGACCCCATAAGATATAAAGACGATGCAAAAAGTTATCTTGATGAATAATTTTTAAAACTACCCTTTTTTATTTTAATTATAAAGTATAATGTTTCGTTTTTTTTAATAACTAAATTTATTATTTATGAAATTGTAGTAAAGGCTTATATCTTAGAATAAAAATAAAATATATACTAAATATTATTAGTTAAAATAAGAAATGCCTGATAAACTATCAGGCATTTTTTATAAAATTTAAGCTCGTTTTACTTTTTTAATTAACTTATACAATGGACAATAACCATAAACTGCAGTTAATAATGGAAATAAAGCAATTATCCACCATGTGCTTTGGCATACAAATCCAAATATAAAATACCATACCATTGCTATAATTAAACGAATTGTTTTATCTAAATTACTCATATCTAATCACCTTACATTCTTGCATTAATCATTCCACTCATTACCATAGGTTTCATTAAATGAGCTTTAAGAACCCAGTTTAACCAACTTTCCCTAGTTTCTCCAAAACATGGCATACTTGGAGAAGCTCCCTCATAGTTAAACTCTACCATAACTGCTTTACCGTAACGTGTAATAAGAGGACAAGCAGTATAACCATCAAATTTTGCTTCTAATGGTTTATTGTTAATATGAGATACAATATTTTCTGCTATAACTGGATATTGTTTACGGATACTTGCACCAGTTTTTCCCCTTGGCACTCCAGCACAATCTCCTATTGCAAAAATATTACCGTATTTTTTATGTTGCATTGTATATTGGTCAACATCAACCCAATTGCCTGCAACGTGTCCTTTCGTAACTGCAAGACCTGATTTTGTAATAAAATCAGCAGTCTTCATTGGAGGAATAACTATCAAATAATCGTAAGGCACTGATATTCTTTCTTTTGCTACCTTATCTTCGCCATTTTCTTTATATGGCATTAATTTATCAAAATAAGCAATATTATTTGCTGTATCAACTTCTGCAAGCATATGACGGACAGAATAAGGCATTTTACGAGAAACAAAAAACTGCTCTATCATTTTTGCATGAACTGGACTTGAAAGCATAGCTCCACCACCAGTATAAAGCTCCGTTTTAATTTTATCTTTCATACCTTCAGTAACAGATAAATCTTCTAACATAAAATTGACTTTTTTATTAGCTCCACCACATTTTATTGGTGTATTAGGTTCAGCAAAAACAACTTTGCCACCATTTTTTTGAACTTTTTTGAAAAACTCTTGAGCTTTAACTGCTCCATCTACCGTATATATACTTGTAACATTAGTATTTGGGTCATTTATAAAATCTTCAGTTAAACCTTGATACTTTTCAAACATTAATTGAGCCCCTGTTGCAATAACAAGGTAGTCGTAATTATAAGTTTGACCAGTAGTTGTAGTAAGGGAATTATTATCTGGATCAACTATATCAACATTTTCTTTAATCCAATTAACTTTACTTTTGATTAAATCTTTCTTGTCATATACTACATCATCTTTAGTGTAGATTCCACCAGCAATAAGAGTAAAACCTGGCTCGTAATACATGACTTCTTTAGCATCAAATATTGTAATTTTTGCCTTAGGTAAAACTTTTATTAATTTTGCAGAAAGAGTAATACCACCAAGACCACCACCAATAATAGCAATATTGACTTCTTTGTCAGATTTTGCTTCTACATCTGTAGGCATTGCAACAGTAACACCACTTAATGCTACTCCACCAATTCCCATAAGTTTAAGAACATCTCTACGATTTAGATTGGATTTGTTATCCATAATTTCCTCCCTAATATATCTTACAAAAAAATATACTTTAATGGATAATATATGTTATTCTATTATTTTAAAACAACCATAATAGAAAATGCTAACTTAAACTAAAACAAAAATTAACAAGAAATGTTTAATATCTTAGTATATGAACAACAATAAAATTAATCAGCTTTACTTACATTAGTAGCTTGAAGTCCTTTATCGCCATCAATAACTTCAAACATAACTGCATCACCTTGTTTTAATGTTTTGTAACCGTCCATAGTTATTGCCGAATAGTGAACAAAAATATCTGTTCCATTTTCGTCAGTAAGAAAACCATACCCTTTTGTGTTATTAAACCATTTTACTGTTCCTTTGTTACTCATCTTTACTCCTATAAAAACATATTAGATTATGATAAAATGTAGCAATTATTAGCATTTACGTCAATAAATAAATATCAATATATTAAAATTTAAGACAAAAATACTATTTTAATATCAATTAAAATAGTGTAAATTATTAATAAATAAGATTTACTTTTTATTGATATTTTTTTAACTTTTAGAAAACTTTTAATAAATTCTCTATCAATTTTACGATAAACTATACAATAAAAACATTTTGAATTTTAAATAATAATTTAGTATAAGTATAAAATGATATACAAAAATATTATTGAAGCAATTTTTTTAAAAAGAGAAAATAGATTTATAGCAAAATGCCTTGTTGATAATGAAATTGTTAATGTTCACGTAAAAAATACTGGAAGATGTCAAGAATTACTAATTGAAGGCACAAAAGTATATCTTGAAAAGTCCTTTTCAGATAAAAGAAAGACGCCATATTCCCTTATTACTGTTGCAAAAGATAATAGGTTAATAAATATGGATTCTCAAATACCAAACAAAGTTGTATATGAAAACCTTATATCTGGTAAAATTGATTTAAAACTTGGAAACTTAAATTTAATTAAAAACGAATATAAATATGGCAATTCTCGTTTAGATATTTATGCTGAAACTGATACCAATAAAATATTAATTGAAGTAAAAGGTGTTACATTAGAAAAAAATAATGTAGCATTATTTCCTGATGCACCTACTGAAAGAGGAATAAAACATATTAAAGAATTAATTAATGCAACACGTATTGGATATAAAACTTTTATTATTTTTATTATCCAAATGGCAGATGTAAGATATTTTTCTCCAAATGTAGATACTCATAAGGAATTTGCAAAAACTTTAAAAGAAGCAGCAGAAAATAATGTATCAATATTAGCTTACGATTGTAATATTACTCCTAATTCTATAGAGCTATCAAACAATATTCCAATAAAATTAATATAAACTAATTCCACCAATCCATATCTATTGAATGCTTATACTTACATTCTACAGATGTTATATTTCCATATACGTAATCTACTATATTTCTCATATTAATAATTGAACGATTACCAGTAGCAGAATTTTTCCATTGTTCTATATTATCTTTTTTAAAAGTGCCTATTTTCTTTATTTTTCTAAAAATATCAATACGTATTCCTCTATTATCTTGCAAAAATTCTGCAACTGAGCCCTTTAAAAAAAGTTCACCGTCCTTTGATACAATAGATATAACTGCTGATTTATCTATACTTACATCGCCATTAATCTCATACAATTTTGATGAATTACTATGTAGTGAAGCAAGTGAATCTAAAGTCCAACCAGCTTGACCAGGATATAACTTAACAATTTCAATTTTGTATCCAGGCATATCTAAATCATATACAACTGCAACATTATCATCTAATTTTTCTAATGTAGTATCATTTAATCTAATTTGGTCTGGAAATTCTACTTGAGCACATGGATAATTATTTTCTTTAAAAGTATAAATATCTACCGTAGGGTTATGAGGTTTTGCAGAACACCCATAAAAAAAAGAAAATATCATTAACACTGTTATATATCTTGTCATAAGTAAACTCCAAATAAAATTTTCCTACCTAACAAAAATATAGCATAATTTATGCCAAATTACTAAAATATATCATTAAAGAATATTTATTTTTTTACGATATAAAAGTATGCGTAAAATTTTATTTATCTTATCATTACAATTTTTTTTAATTTTCGTGCCATATAGTTATGCTAATAATATTGATACGTCCAATAACCAAGAAAATAAAGAAGAAACAGAAAATAATGAAAATATAGAACAAGAACAAGAACAAGAAGAAGAACAAGAGGAAGAGAAAGAGGAAGAAGAAAAAGAACTTACAGAAACTGAAAAAAAGCTAATTGCTCTTTTTTCTTCAGTTTATGATAAGTATAGTTGTAACAACCCATCAGATATCGTTAAATTCCCAGAAGGCACTCGTTTAGAAGCATGTGTTAGAACATATACAACAGCAAATCGTTGGCCTATTAGATGTAGTTATGCAGCTGAAATTACTCATATAGAATGTAATGACCCTGAAATTACAAGCCTTGATGGGTTACAACAATTTCCAAATTTAAAAAGTTTAAAAATTTCATTAAATGGTAGCAAAATTGAAGATTTATCTCCCATTAGAAATCTTACTAAACTTGAAGTATTAAGTATCCCGTATTCTAATATATCAGAAATTGGTTTTCTTGCAAAAATGCAGAAATTACGTTCATTAGATTTAAAAGGTAATAAGGTTACTAATTTAGAATTTATTTATACTTTGCAAAATTTAGAAGTTTTGTCTCTTGAATATCAAGGTCCAGACTATATTAACGATATTACATATTTAGGGACTTTATATAAATTAAGAGTATTAAGTTTACAAGGGAATAAAATTACAAATATCTTAGCTTTATCAAATTTAAAAAATTTGACGTATTTAAATATTAGCGATAATAGAATATCAGACTTAACTCCATTACAAGAATTAGAAAATATTACTGCCATAAACTTTAATATCAATATGATTTCGTCCCTTGAACCTTTAAGAAATATGAAAGTATTAAATTCTATTAAAGGTGATAATAATAATATTTCTGATTTAACTCCTTTAGAGAACTTAACTCAACTTACAGAATTAAGGTTACAAATAAATAATATTTCAAATATTACACCTCTTACTAATTTAGTATATATTAAAAATTTAAATCTTGACTATAACAATGTTACAGATATTATGCCCCTATCAGAAGTTATATTTCAACTTCGTCTTAAAGAATTAGGGTTAAGTTATAATTGTGTTCCAGAAGATATTCACAAAAAAATTAGATTTTTTTCTTATATTCCAAATGTAAGATTAGATCATCAATGTGAAGATTTCCCAACTGATGTATTTCCTGATAGCCAGTTAGTTGTAAATGCAGATTTAGTAAATGCAAAAAATACTTTATCAGACCAAGATATTACATTAACTAAATTTGAATCTACTGCTGGTGGTGGTTGCTCAATTATACCATACGGTTCAAAACCAATATTTGATATTATACCAATACTATTTATTGTAGCTATAATAATCAGAAATAGAATGAAAAATTAATTTACTTTTTCACAAATTGAAATAAACTCTTTAAAAAAATCTATTTCATCATAAATTTTCATATTTTGTTTATGATTTTTTATACTTTCTGCTAATTCTTCATAGTCTTTCATTTTATATAAGTTTGGTGATTCAAACATTTCTGGTAAAACACCAGCATCACTTGAAACAACTGGAACTCCACAAGCCATATATTCCATTGCTACTCTACATATTGCTTCGCTTCCAATAGATGCTACAACACCTAAATCACTAGCATTCATATAACTTTCAACTTTATCAACTTTGCCAGTAATAAAAGAAATTTCCTCTAACCCATTATCTTTTATCATATATCTAATTTCATCAACTTTTATATTTTCTGGAAAACCTACTAAGAGAATTTTTAGATTTTTCATTCCTTCTTTATATAATTTTCCACACGCTTTTAAAAAAGTATCGTGCCCTTTTACTGGGTCAAAGCGACCTACGATACTTACCACAAAATCATTATCACTATAATTTAATTCTTTTCTTTTATTTTTTCTTAAAGTTTCATCTTTTTTAAATACTGATGTATCTACTCCACCATATACTGTATAAACTTTATCTTTTGGAGTATTTAACGTATTAATAAATCTATCTCTAATTAGATTTGCTGATGTAACAATAACTTTGGCACACTTATTGTGAGTATATTTACTAAAAAAATCTGTAGTAGGAGGTCTAATATCACCCCTTACTCTAACTAATTTAAAACTATCATTAATAAAGCGATTATATAAAGCAAACCACCAAAACATTTCACCTCTATGGCATACAATTATATCTGGTTTAGTATCTCTAATAAATTTTGATGTTTCCTTTATATTTTTTATTATTTGAATTGGTTTATTTGAATTAAAATTCGTTTCAAAAGTTTCTATACCAATTTCTTTTGCTTTATTAATTATAGGAGAGTTTGGTAAACCTGCAATAATACTTTCATACCCTAAATCTCTCCCAGCTTTTGCCAATCTAAACGCATACCATGCGGTGGCATTAAACCACCGCACATTTATAATATGTAATATTTTCATTAATCAGCTTGTTTTCTTAAATAAGTAGGTATTTCAAAAATATCTTCACTATAGTCTGTAATTACACATAAATTTCTATCTCCATTAGAAACATTTTTTAATTTACGTGTATATTCTTCACTATTAACGATAGGTTTACGTTTAATTTCATCAATTCTTGTAATATTTTCTTGTTTTTCTATCTTTTTATCGTTAGATATACCTGTTGCAACTATTGTTACAGAAATTGTGCCATCATCTCTATCGTCTGTTACTACGCCAAATTTAGTAAAGGCATTAGGACCAGCTTGTTCAAAAGTAAGGGCACTAATTTCTTCATACTCATCATTAGAAAAATCATCTTGATTACAACTAATATTTACTAAAACAAAATATGCTCCAGAAATACTTGTATCTGCAAGAAGTAGGCTTGATAAGGCATTTTCAAAGGCTTGTCTTGCTCTATCTTCTCCACTTGCTCTTCCTATACCCATAACTGATTTACCACGTTCTGCCATTGCAGATTCTACGTCAGCAAAATCTATATTCATATGACCACTTCCTGTAGCCATTTCTGTAATCCCTTGAACACTTTGACGTAATACATCATCAGCAATTCTTAAAGTTTCAAAAAAGTTTTTCTTGTGTCCGGCATTTTGCATACCATCGTTTGGAACAACAATAAATGAATCAACGTGTTCTTTTAATTCACTTAATCCTAAATTAGCAATTTCATTTTTTTTAGGTCCATCACTTGCTCTTGGCATATAAACAACAGCAACTGTAAGAATATTTGCACTTTTTGCTGCTGCTGCAATAACTGGTGCTGCTCCAGTTCCAGTTCCACCACCCATACCACAAGTGATAAACACCATATCAGCACCTTTTAGAACACTTCTAATTGTATCAATTTTTTCCATAGCACAGCTTTTTCCTACTTCTGGTTTACAACCTGCACCAAGACCGTTATCACTTAGCAAGATTTTGTTAGGTGCTTTATTTTTTTCTAGTGCTCTGTAATCAGTATTCATAGCAATAAATTCAACATTATTAATGCCTGCAGCTATCATATTATCAATAGCGTTGCCACCAGCACCACCTACACCAATAACCTTAATAACAGCTCCTTCCTTATACTGAACTACCTCATCTACAAATACATCTTCCATTGATATTCCTCCATGAAAAGAAACTAAATAGCCGCCAAACTCATTTAATTTCCTTATACTTAATATTTTTTATAATTTTATTTTTAAAAAAATTCTTTCATCCAATCTTTCATTCTGTCGCCAACTTTCTTAAATACACCATCTTCACTTCCAGACGATATAAGGTTTTGTGAATGGCCGTTTTTTGCGTGTAATTTTGCAAGTCCAACAGCTGTAGCATATATTGGGTTATTTACTTGATCAGATAAACCTCCAACATCTACAGGAACACCTACTCTAACACTTAATCCTAAAACTGATGATGCTAATTCTTCCATTCCTTTAAAATTTGACATACCACCAGTTAAAACTACACCTGCAGAAAGAAGATCAAACATCTTTTTCTTTTGTAATTCACCTAAAAATATTTCACAAATTTCTTCTGCTCTTGCTTGCAAAACTTGAGCCATTACTGATTTAGAAATAATCCTTGGTGGTCTGCCTCCAACAGATGGCACTTCTATTGTTTCGTTAGGCTCTACTAAATCTACTAAAACACAACCTTCTTCTACCTTGATTCTTTCTGCTTCATGCTCTGATGTAGATAAAGCAGATGTTAAATCCCTCGTAAAATTATTGCCACCAATTTGTAACACTGCAGTATGATATACTGCACCTCTATTAAATACAGCCATATCGGTAGTGCCACCACCACCATCAATTAAACAAACGCCTATTTCTCTTTCATCATCTGTTAATACGGCTTCTGATGATGCAAGTTGTTCTAAGTAAATATCTTCTACTGCTATACCAGCTTTAGTGCATGATTTTGTTATATTAGTTGCTGATGATACTGCACCTGTAACAATATGAACTTCTACTTCAAGACGAACTCCACTCATACCTATTGGATCTTTAATTTCATTTTGTCCATCAAGAATATATTGTTGAGGTATAATATGTAACACTTCATATCCCATTGGAATATTAACTGCAGAAGCTGATTCTAAAACTCTTTCAACATCATTTTTTGTAACTTCACCACTTTTTACTGCTACTACGCCTTTTGAGTTAAAACTTTCAATATGACCACCAGCAATACCAGCACAAACACTTTTTACTGTAACGCCACTCATTCTTTCTGCTGCACTAATTGCTTCTCTAATAGCTTTAACAGTGTTATCAATATTAACTACTACACCTTTCCTAATACCAGTGCTTTGGGCAGAACCTAAACCAATTATATCTATTCCACCTTCAATATTTTTACGGGCTACTACGGCACAGATTTTAGTTGTGCCTATATCAAGACCAACAAAAATATTATTATCCTTTGTCTGTGCCATTTTTATCCCCCTTTATAAAAATTCTTTCATCTACAGTTAAATCAACATAATCAATACTTTTATATCTACTTTTTAATTTAGTAACAAATATCTTATAGTTTTCATTAAATAATTCTTCATTATATGGACAAATTATTGATTCACCATTAAGATTTGCTACAAAACTATATTCCTTTAACATTATTTCTGCATTTTTTAAAAATTCATTATTAGTATAAATCTTAAAAAATTTATTTGCTTTTTCGCTATCTAATTTTCCGTTTATTGTTACATTTATATTATCACAAGTCGTTCTCATTTTCTTTCCAGATGCAACATATATGTAACATTTATTATTTTCTTTAAAATTAAATAATGCCTTTTCTTCAAAAACAACTACGCTAATACTATTTGGTAACACTCTATGTGCAGTTATTTTTTGAACCCATGGGTCATCTGTTTCTAACATTGCTTCTATGTTTTTATCAAATATACTATGACCTATTAATTTTTTGCTTAAATCACTTAATTCTTGCCTATCAGCATTAATTACACCTTTAATTTCTATATTTGAAACAGTAAATAATTCTGAGTATTTAATTTTATTTACTAACCCATAAACTCCAGAGCCTGCAAAAAATATAATAAGAGAAAAAAATATAAACTTAACAACTTTTTTCATTACTTATTTCCTACCTTTTTATGATCTAAAGATGCACTATCTGCTATCATTTTAACTATTTCTTCAAAAGAATATCCTAACTTTGAAGCAGATTTTGGAACTAATGATGTTGCAGTCATTCCAGGAACAGTATTTACCTCAAGAGCATAAAAATTTCTATCAGTTCCAATAAAATCAACTCTCGCCATTGACCTACAACCACAAGCATTATAAGCATCAATTGCAAGTTTTGATAAAGTTTCAAGTCTCTTTTTTGATAACTCTGTATCCATTAAATATTCTGTCATTCCAGAAGTATATTTATTTTCATAATTATAAAAATCATTCTTTGGTCTAATCCATATAGGAGGAAAAACTTTACCGTCCATTACTGGAATAGTTAATTCTTTACCTTCAATAAATTCTTCTACTAAAACTTTATTATCATACTTAAAGGCTTCATCTAATGCTTTAATATAATCTGCTTCTTTTTTTACTATACTAACACCAACACTTGAGCCTTGACGAGCTGGTTTTACTACACAAGGTATAAAAGGTGGTTTCTTATCTTCCCTTTTTGCAAGAATGTATTTTGGAGTAGGCACTTTTGCATCTATAAATGCATGCTTTGCAAGACATTTATCGAAAGCTACTGCACTTGCAGCAACTCCACTACCAGTATAAGGTATTCCCATTGTTTCAAGCATACCTTGTAAACAACCGTCCTCTCCAAAAGTGCCGTGATAAGCAAGAACACATATATCTGGCTTTAACTCAGATATTTTTTCTGCTAAATCGTATCCAGCATCAATTAAAGTAACGTCTTTATAATATTTTAGTAAGGCATCTGCTATATTTTTACCACTTTTAAGAGAAATTTCTCTTTCTGCAGAAAGCCCCCCGTATATAACACATATCTTTTTATCCATTTGTTACTCCATCTTTCTCTTCAAGAAAAGAAGCAATTTCAAAAGAAAATTTAGTTATACTACCAGCACCAAATGTAATTATAACATTTTCTCCTTCATTCAAATCATCAAAATAATTAAAAAAATCATTCCATTTTGGTAAATAAGTAATATCTTTAAATCCATAATTTTTAATTTCTTTAATTAATCTTTCGCTCGTTATACCATCTATTGGACTTTCTGATGCAGCATAAATATCTGTAATAAATAATTTATCTGCGTCCATAAAACATTTTGCAAATTCACCAATCAAACTTTTAGTTCTTGAATACCTATGTGGTTCAAATATTACCGTTATTTTTCTATTTGGCATAGATTCTCTTATTGCTTTTAATGTAGCAGAAATTTCTGTTGGGTGATGCCCATAATCGTCTAAAACAATAAAATTATCATTTTCAAAGCGTTTACTCATACGTCTTTGAACGCCTTCAAATCTTGATAATGCACTACTTATTACTGAAAATGGTATAGACATCTCTAATGCAGCAGCAGTAGCTGCAAGAGCATTCAATACAATATGGTCGCCTGGAAGTTTTAAAGATAATCTTCCTAATGTAATATCATTATTAACTACATCAAAAGACACTCCAAAGCCTTGTTTTACAATATTTACAGCTCTAATATCTGCTTGAGCTTTAGTGCCGTATGTAATCATTCTTTTTTCAATTTTTGGAATAATATCTGCCACATTGTCATTATCAATACATAAAACACAACAACCATAAAATGGAACTTTATTTGCAAAACTTGCAAAACTTGATTTTACGTCATCAAAATCACTATAATTTTCCATATGTTCATAATCAATGTTAGTAATAACTGCAATAGAAGGATACAACATTAAAAAAGATCTATCACTTTCATCAGCTTCAGCAACCATAATATTGCTTTTACCTAATGCAGCATTATTTCCAATACTATTTAATTTTCCACCGATTAGTATTGTAGGGTCTAATTTTGCCTCTTTTACAATTTCTGCCATCATACTTGTAGTAGTAGTTTTGCCATGACTACCTGCTACTGCAACGGCATACTTTAGACGCATAAGCTCTGCTAACATTTCTCCACGAGAAATTACTGGAATATGATTTTCTTTTGCGGCCATTATTTCAGGATTATCTTTTGCTGCTGCAGATGTATATACAATTACATCTACGTTATTAATATTATTGGCACTATGACCAAGATAAATATTAACACCCATACTCTTTAGACGTTCAGTATTTGAATTTGAAGCAATATCACTGCCTGATACGACAAAACCCATATTTTTGAGTACTTCTGCTATACCACTCATACCTATGCCACCAATACCTACAAAATGGATATGAGTAAATCCTCCAAAAACCCTAGTCAATTCCAGCCTCCCTAACAATAATATCTACACTATTTATATAGGACGTATTAAATATTTTCTCTTTGAAGATATCTATATTTTCTTTAATTTCTAATATTTTTTTTATTAATTCATCTTTATTAGCTTCATCTTCCATTAAAATTAGAGCATAACCTTGCTTATTGGCAAATAAAGCATTAAAGTATTGATGGTTATCACTTGCTATTTTTAACGGTATATATATAGCAGGACAACCTACAGCTATAGTTTCAAATACAGTTCCAGCACCAGACCTAGCAATTACTATATCTGAATCTTTCATTTTATTTGCCATATCTTCTATATACGGCTTAATTATTATTTTATCCTCATATTTTCTTGCTAAACTTCCATAACTATTTAATGTTTGGTTATATAAACCTTCTCCTGTTTGATGAAATACAGTAAAACCTAAATTAATAATCTCCTCAATACTATCTATAATCAACTCATTAATCTTTTTGCTTCCTTGCGAACCACCTAATACAAGTATTCTTCCTTTAAATTCTTCTTCTTTATTTTTTCGTTTAAATTTTTTGCGTATTGGATTTCCTGTAATAACAATATTTCCAGTAGCTTTCTTTGTTTCTGGAAAAGATAAAAATACTTTGTTACAAAATTTAGCAAAAAACCTATTTACAAGCCCCATAACACTATTTTGTTCGTGTAAATACAACTGGCAACCTTTTATTTTTGCAACTATCGCTGCAGGTGCAGATGCAAAACCACCAGTTAAAAAAACTTTATCATTTTTATTAATTAAAGAAAAAGTTTTTATTACAGCTAACAATAATTTAAATACTGCTTTAATTTTATAAAATAATCCCTTTCCTTTAAAAGCAGATACCTTTTGCTCAACATATTCATAACCTAAAGTAGTTAATATCCTTGCTTCTATACCTCTATCTGATACTAAAAACTTAAAATCTATGCCTTTCTTTTTCAATACTTCTGCAATGGCTATTGCTGGATATAAATGTCCTCCAGTTCCTCCACCTGCAAATATTACCCTCATTATTTTGACTCCTCTATTGAACGTAAAATTACCCCAATAAAAAATAATGAAAATACCATTGCACTACCACCGTATGATACGAAAGGTAATGTTATACCTTTAGTAGGCAATAAACCAATAACAACAAATATATGAACAAAACTTTGCACAAATATCATTAAAGATATTCCAAAAACTAATAATTTTTTAAATTTATCACCATTATTAAAAGCAACTCTTAAAGTTGTTCTAAACATAAAAACTACTATCAAAAATAGTAATGATGCACCTATTAACCCTGCCTCTTCAGCAATAATAGCATAGATAAAATCAGTGTGAGCTTCTGGAAGAAAAAATAATTTTTGAGTAGAATTTCCTAAACCTTTTCCAAATAATCCACCACTACCAACAGCCGATAAAGATTGGATTAATTGGTAACCACCACCGTATCTATCTCCCCATGGATCTAAAAAACTTAATAAACGGCCTTTTCTATATCCAAAAAGTAATGCCGACATTAATATAGGAAGCACTATACCAACTACACCAAATATATGAGATAACTTTGCTCCACCTACTAAAAACATTGCAAAAGAAACTACTACTATTATAAATGTAGTTCCAAAATCTGGCTCTAATATAATCAATGCAGCTAAAATACCAACCAACAAAGTAGCAGGAAGAAAACCTTTCATAAAATCCCACATTCTATCTGTCTTTTTATCAAGATAATGGGCTAAATATAAAATAGCAGTAAATTTTGCTAATTCAGAAGGTTGAAAAGAATACATTGGCAATACTATCCATCTTTTTGCACCATTAATTGATGGCATAAAAAATACAGCAATTAACAATATTAATGTTACAAAAAATATTATCATTACATTACGTCTATAAAATGATAAAGGAATATGGTAAGCAATAATTAATGCAATAAACCCTAATACTACACTAATAAACTGTTTAAAGAAGAAAAACATTTCTCCTTTTTCAAGACGTATTGCTTGTAATGAGCCAGTTGAATAAATAAAGATTAAACCAATCATTATAAGTAATACACAAGCAGAAAGAATTTGAAAACGAGTATCTCTAAAATTTATCATGGTCTATTCCTAAAATATTTTTTACGTATAGTGCAAATTTTTCGCCTCTATCTTCATAACTTTTAAACTCATCAAAACTAGTGCAAGCTGGAGATAGAATAACTGTTGACCCTTTTTCTGCATTTAAACAACAATATTTAACTGCATCTGCAAGAGTTGTAAAAGTTTCTTCATTTGCATCAATTAATGGCGATAGCTGATTAGATATAATGTTTCTTGCTTCACCAAAATAAATTACATTAGTTATATTTTTATTAATTAAATCCTTTAATACTCTATAATCACTTTTTTTATCTCTTCCACCAAGTAATAAATACGATGGCTTTTCTACACTTTTAATAGCTGTTAACACTGAATCTACATTAGTTGCCTTTGAATCGTTTATCCATGTAACACCATTATATTTTCCTATTAACTCTGTTCTATGAGCCATTGATGTTAAATTTAAAATATATTTAGTAACATCACCATCTAATTTATAAATTCCATTAATTAAACTTAATGCAAAAGATAAATTTATTATATTATGCCTACCAAACAGATTGAATTTACTTAAATCAACAAAAAAATCTTTAAAATCTAATTTATTATCTACTAATTTTGGATACTTACTTAAATTTTCATCTATTTCTATATGTTTTATAGATGAATTTAAATTTGTATTTAATATTTTGCTACCTGTAACGTAAGAACCATTATTTTCTATAAAATTACTTATTAATAATTTAGCTTTTTCATAATTTTCAATATTTCCATATCTATCTAAATGGTCTTGAGTAATATTTATTATACAACCACTTTGTAATTTAAAATTATTAAGTAACTCAATTTGAAAACTTGATAATTCAACAACAAATACTTCTATACTTTCATCTAAAACAGCCTCTCCAAAAGGCAAACCTATATTGCCACAAGCTATTGATTTTATACCCATATTATTTAAAATTTCTGCCGTAATATGAGTTGTAGTTGATTTTCCATTTGTTCCTGTTATACCAATTATTTTTCTATTTCTTACGTGTTCAAAAGCAAGTTCTATTTCACTGATGATATTACCAATAATATTATTATTAACTTTTAAATCTATCCCTGGGCTAACTACTGTAAAATCATAAATATCTTTATATTCTGATATTTTTTTTAAATTCAAATCACTATTATTATCAAATATATCAATATCATTAATACCTTTTAACTTTAAAAGATTATATGCTACTTTACCACTTTTGCCGTATCCAATGATTGATGCTTTCATATAATTACCTCAATTTTAAAGTACTCATTGCAATAAGCACTAAAATAAAGGTAATAATCCAAAACCTAACGATAATTTTAGGTTCAGACCAACCTTTTAATTCAAAATGATGATGTAAAGGTGCCATTCTAAATAATCTTTTGCCTTTAGTAAGTTTAAAATATCCAACTTGAAGTATAACTGATACAGTTTCCATTACAAAAACTCCACCAATAATAAGTAATAATACTTCTTGTTTTACCATACATGCAACTATACCTAATCCAGCACCCATTGATAAACTACCTACATCTCCCATAAATACAGTTGCTGGAAAAGTATTAAACCACAAAAATCCTAAACCAGCTCCAAGCATAGCACCACAAAAAACTGATAATTCTCCAACTCCACTAATAAATGGTTGATGTAAATATTCGCTAAATATAACATTACCCATTAAATATGATAATATTGCATAAGCTGCATAAGCAGTAACAGCTGGCATCGTTGCTAATCCATCAAGACCATCAGTTAAATTAACTGCATTACTCGTTCCTACAACAACAAAAATTCCAAATAATATGTAAAACCATGATAAATTTAATGCCAAGTTTTTAAAAAATGGAACTGTAAGAATATTACTAACTCCAGATTTATCTAATACGACTAATAACGTTATTGCTATAGAGGCAACTATTAATTCAAGAAAGAATTTTAATCTTCCACTTAAACCTTCTGGATTTTGTTTTATAGTTTTTACGTAATCATCTGCAAAACCTATACAAGCAAAACTTAAATATACAAAAAGAGTAATCCATATATAATGATTAGACATATCAGCCCATAAAAGAGTAGCAGTAAGGCTTGCAGTAATTATAATCAAACCTCCCATTGTAGGAGTACCTTCTTTTGCTTTATGTCTTTTAGGTTCATAACCTTTTGTCATTTGAGACAATTTCCATTTTTTCAATAAATCAGTAACTAATGTTCCAATTAACATAGTTATAAGAAGTGCAGTAAGAGTGGCATACATTGTTCTAAATGTAAGGTATCTAAATACATTAAATACTGATACGTATTCAGCAAGTGGATACAAAAGATTATAAAGCATTATCTTTCTCCATTTTTATAACATTTATAATATCTTCAAACTTCTTACTACGAGAGGCTTTTACAAGAATTATACCATTTTTAATACTATTTATATAATTATAAGCACTAATCTTATCTTCGTATATTAAACAGTTACTTGAACTTTTATATTTTAAATATTCTTTACCAATAAAAATGAAATTAATATCTTTATATTTTTCTGATAAGTTAATAATCTCTTTATATATTTCAAACTCATAACCTTCAATTTCACCAGTTTCGCCGTAAATAGCGTATTTAGGAGCAACATTAATCATATTTAAACTTTCAGCAGAACGTAAAATTGCCTCAAAACCTGCATTATAAGTATCATCTATAATTGTTATATTATTAACTTTTTCTATATTGCCTCTACCTTTTATAGGTTTATAATCATTAATAGCTTCAATAATCGTATCTTCATCAATATCACACAACTTACAACTTGCTATTACTGGCAATACTTGTTCTGCTATATGAATATAAGGGTGGTTTAACTTATACAACTTATTGCTATTATTTATATTAAAAGTAATGTAATCACCAAAATGTTTTATATCCTTTAAATAAATATCTGCATTATCATCAATACCGAAAGTTATAATATTTTTACTACTTATAACGTAATCTCTTAAATAATATGGAATAATAAGAGTTCCGTTATCTTTTAATCCTTTTTCAATAGAAATTTTTTCTTGTTTTATATTTTCTATACCGTTAAATCTGCCAACGTGAGCGTGTCCTACACTCGTAACAATAGCAATATCTGGATTTATTAAATTAGAAAGAGTTTCTATCTCTCCTAATCCATTAGAACCTATTTCAAAAATACCAATATTACTATTATCTATTCCACAAGCAGTTAAAGAAACACCTAAAAGATTATTTTTGTTCCCCTCTGTTCCATATACACTATATTTTTTATTAAAAACTTTTTTTAATATTTCTTTAGTTCCAGTTTTCCCAAAAGAGCCAGTAACAGCTATTTTTATTCCTTTAAAATTGTCTAAAGCAATTTTGCCAAAGTCTTTCATAAATGATAATGTATCATCTACAAGTATTTTGTTACCATTTGTGTTGCTATAACAATCTTCATTATCTAAAACAACTAATGATGCACCTTTTTTTAATGCTTCAGCAGAATATCTGTTACCGTCTGCATTTTCTCCTTTTACTCCAAAGAAAATACTATTTTTAGTAACTAACCTTGAATCAAGATAAGCCCCACTATATTCAATATCATTTTCTATATTTACATTTTTTATATTGGCATTAATGTTTACGATATCAGAAATCATCATAATTCACCGTTACCAATATATTTTTTTGCAATTAATCTATCATCAAAAGGAAATTTATCTTTACCAATAATTTGGTAATCTTCATGTCCTTTTCCGGCAATTAATATAATATCATCTTTAAGAGCTATATTTATTGCTTTTTCAATTGCTTTTTCTCTATCAGCCTCAATAATAACTGCTTCTGTATTTATTATTCCTACTAAAATATCTTCTATTATTTTATTTTTATCTTCTGTTCTTGGATTATCACTTGTAATAACTACAACATCTGATAACTCTTCTGCTATTCTACCCATTCTTGGTCTTTTTGTATTGTCTCTATCTCCACCAGCTCCAAAAACAGTAATTATCCTATTATTTGCAATTTTTCTTAAAGTCTTAAGAACATTTTTTAAAGCATCATCAGTATGAGCATAATCAACAAAAACTGTATATCCATTACCATTTATCTTTTCAAGTCGTCCAGAAACATTATTTAACGATGAAACACCATTTACAATTGCCTTTTCATCAATACCTATTGCGTAAGCTGCTGAAATTGCTGCTAATATGTTTTCTAAATTATATTCACCTACTAAATGACTTGATATATTAACATCTTTTCCAAATACAGAAAGTGTTGCTTTTATACCAGTAACATCAAAATCGTATTTTTTAGGATATATATCTGCATTATTATTAATACTATATGTAATAAGATTATTTTTAATTAATTTTGATAATTTCTCACCGTATTCGTTAGATTTGTTTACTACTTTAAAATTACTCATCAAATCATCAAAAAGCATAGATTTTGCTTTAAAATAGTTATCCATATTTTTATGAAAATCTAAATGGTCGCCAGTTAAATTTGTAAAAACACTACAATCAAACTTAGCTCCAAATATTCTACCTTGACTTAGTGCGTGAGAAGAAATTTCTGTAGCAAGATATTCACAACCTTTATTTAATCCTTCATTAAGAATTGAATAAAAATCTTTTGATGATGGCGTTGTATTATTTAATGTAACGTATTCATCATCAATATAAGCTCCTACTGTGCCTATTAAAACAGATTTACGATTATATTCTCTAAATATAGAATTTAATAAGTATGTTGTTGTAGTCTTACCATTAGTTCCAGTTACTGCAATAGATTTATATTTTTCTAAAGGATTATTATAATATAATTTATATGCAGTAGATAATGCAGCTCTACCATTTTCAACTACTATATGGTTTATTGAATTATCTAACTCTTTTTCGCATACTACAACTTTTGATAAAGATGATTTACAAATCCTTTCAATATCAACATGAGAATCGTAACTTTCACCATTATAAGCAAAAAATACAGTAGATGTTTCTTTATTTCTACTGTCATCACTAATAGACTCAACTTTTAAATTTTCTATCTCTGCATCAACAACCACTTTTAATGGATTTAATGCAGAAATTAAATCTTTAATCTGCATAAGCAATCCTTAAACTTGGTTCTATATATCTTAACTCTGTTGATACAAATTCTGCAATTTGTCTAAAAACATTTGCTGCAGTTGAACCACCATAAATAGAACTTGTAGGAGACTCATAAACAACAACCATAGCTACTTTTGGATTTTCAGCAGGAAATACTCCTGCAAAACTTGCAGAATAATCTTTTTTAGAATATGCTTTTAATTTATTATCGTAAATTGAAGAAGTTCCAGTTTTTCCAGCAACTTTTGTTAACTGAGTTTTAGCATTAACACCAGTGCCATCTTCTACAGTTTTTTGCATTAGAGACAATATATAGCTTGCTGTTTCTGATGACATAATTCTTTCTTCTTTTGCCTCTGGATAAGTAACTTTTCCATTCTTTACAATTTTAGTTAATATTTTTGGATTAACCATTATACCATCATTGGCAACTGCACCATAAAATCTTGCCATTTGCAATGGTGTAACTAACACTTCGTAACCTATAGCAATAGATGATTTACTCGTTTTTGACCAATTTGAAACGTGTTTCAAGCGTCCACTTTCTTCGCCTACTCCATATACTCCAGTTTTTTCACCAAAGCCAGATTTGACAAGAAAATTATAAAAATCAACATTTTTTTCTTTTATAATTAATGCTGCAGTTCCTATATTACTTGAATATTTATAAATTTCATCTACCTTCAAAACTCCATAGTCTTTAGTATCACTATAAGTATAACCACCAATTTTTATCTTTTTATTTGTATCAATTTGTAAATTTTTGTTTAAATTACCGTTTTCTTCAAGGAAACTAAAAGCTACAGTTTTAAAAATTGAGCCAGGTTCATATACGTAAGTAAAAGGATGATTTTTCCATGAACTTTTTGGATATTTTGAATAATTATGTGGGTCAAATGTTTTTACACTTGCAGCTAATAAAATTTCACCAGTTTTAATATCCATTGCAACTACTGAACCATTTTTTGCACCAAATTTTTTTGCACCTTCTCTCAAAAGATACTCAGCAGCTGATTGAATACGAGATGATATTGTAAGATATACTTCTGTATCTGGTCTTAACATATCAGACTTATTTTCAAAAATAAGAAGCCTACCTTTAGAATCTCTTAAAGATTCAACATATATCTGTTTACCCTCTAAATCTTTATTAAGAGAGTATTCCATTCCAGCATAGCCTTTATTATCTACTCCAGTAAATCCAATAACATTTGCAAGCATAGTGCCTTGTGGATAAAATCTTGCTTCTTCTTTAAAATACTCAAGACCATCTATATCTTTTACCATTTTATCGGCTTTATCTATATCAATTTGACGTGCAACCCAAGTAAATGTATCTTTTTTCGTTAATGCATCTTTAGTCTTTTTATTTAAAGTAATGCCATACTTATTTAACTGTCTAACAAAAGCATTGTAGCTACTAATATTTTTTCTAAAAGTGTATAAAGATGCTGTAGTTTTATTGCCAGCTAAAAGATTACCATCTTTATCGTAAATATACCCTCTATTTTCAGACACAGTAAGATGAGAACTAGCTTGCGAATTAACAAAATCTACGTATTTTTTGCCATCTATAATTTGCAAATCAACAAGACGCACGATAACTGCCACAAAAATAACAATGCCAAATATTGAAAATATTTTAAAAGATATTTTATCACTGAACATAAAAAACTTTACCACCTACTGGAAATACAAAATCCATTTCTATAGCTTTAGAAGTAAGATTTTCTCTACGCAATATATTTGAACGTTGTCTCAATAATTTTTCATATTCTAAATTTTTATTATCCATAGCAATAGTCAAAGAAGAAATTTTATAACTCTCATGAATACATTGTTGACGAACAACAATAAGTGCAGACATAAAAAATATCACAAGTAATGTAAGCACAACAACAATTGGTCTAAAACTAATACTGATACTTGAAATACTTTGAGCTATTATCGCTTTCATTATAACCTCTCTGCTATCCTTAATTTTGCACTACGAGAAAGAGGATTTTCTTCTATCTCTTTTACAGCTGGTATTATAGGCTTTTTAGTTATTATCTTAAATTCAGCCTTTTTCTCACAAACACATACTGGTAGATTTGGTGGACACACACAATCTTTTGCGTAATTATTTAAATAATCTTTCACAATCCTATCTTCTAAGGAGTGAAAAGATATTGCCCCAAATCTACCCTCTTTTTTTAATAAAGATGCTATTTTGCTCATAAGCTCTTCTATAGCTTCAAGCTCTTTATTTACAAAAATCCTTAAACCTAAAAAAGTTTTTGTAGCAGGATGTATCCCTTTTTTATGAAACTTTTTAGGTATTGCATTTTTTATTACTTCTGAAAGCTCATAAGTAGTAGTAAACTTCTTAATTGCTCTTCTTTTGCTAATTTCTATTGCTATTTTTTTTGCAAACTTTTCTTCACCAAACCTATAAATAATAGACGATAAATTATCTATTGTATAAGTATTTACAACTTCTGCTGCAGTCATTTCTAAGCTACGATCCATACGCATATCAATAGGACCTTCGCTCCTAAAAGAAAACCCTCTACCCTTTTCCTTTAACTGAAACGATGAAACCCCAAAATCTGCATAAATTCCATCAACTTCATCTATAGAATTTTCTTTCATAGCTAAATCTATGTCTGCAAAATTGTAATGACACACAGAAATTCGTGTATCATCTTTAAACTTTTCTTTTAATCTATCTACTGCTTCTATATCTCTATCTAAAACTATCAACCTGCCCTTTTCTGAAAGTTTTTTACTAACAGCAAAAGCATGTCCACCACCACCACCAGTGCAATCAATGTATATTCCATCTGGCTTTATATCCATTAAATTAATTAATTCATCTAATAATACTGGCGTATGCAATTTATCCTCTTAAACTAATTAAAATAACGTATTATCAATTTCAGCATCAAATTCACCACTTATTGCAACTTCTTCCATGATGGATTCTTGAGCTTCCCACGCTTCTTTATTCCAAATTTCAATCTTATCGTAAGCACCAACAATGTAGCATTCATCACCTAAATTAGCTTTACTTCTATGTAATGCAGATATGCTAATCCTACCAGACCCATTAATTTCAACATCTGCCGCAGTAGATGTTACACCTCTATAAAGCATAAGCTGGCGAGAATTTTTAGGAGGATTATCACTAAATTTCTTTACCATATCTTCATAAACACTACTTGGTAATATTCTAAGGCATTTAGTTGCATAGGCGTAATAAACTACAAGAGTATTGCCCCAGTTATTAGACTTCAACTCTTCACGCATTTTAGCAGGTAAACTAATTCTACCAGCCTCATCAAACTTGTTTAAATACGTTCCTTTGAAACTCATATCTACCCTGATACATTTTATGCCAGTTAAATACATTTCATGACAATATATGCCATTTATAATAAAAATATCTATTTACGTCAAGTAAATAAATTATATTCTAACAACAAATTTCTTATTTCTTTAAGGCAATATAATATACAAAATTCTTTCAACTATATTATAGATAAAAGAAAATTAAATTTAAGATTTTAAAAGTTTTATGGAGTAAAAATATTTGACTAAAAATTTTGAAAACAATATAAAATATGTATGATGATTTTAAATAATTATATTAGAAATAAGTGATAATATTAACTCTTACTTATTTTTTAGAAATATAATCTTTAAATAACTCTTTAAAGCCAATAAATTCATGGGTTGAGGCTTTATCTTCATCAAATTCAATATATTTTGCCACATCTTTATAAAAAAATGGTTTAGTTAAGTCTGTATGATTAATTAAGGTATCGTCTTTAGTAACCCATACTTCAACATTATCTTGATTATAATTTTTAAATGCAGTTAAACTTAAATTTTGAGCATCAATTATATCTTCTACATTAACTTCTTTAGTGATTTTGCTAATTATTGCTTGAGGAAATAAGCATGGATTTAATAATACGCATTTACAGTTAGACATAGCTGATACGTATATAGCATATAATCCTCCTAAAGAACTACCAACTATAAGACTTTCTTCCGTTGAACTTTTAATACTATTTATAATATCATCTAATAATTTTTTTACACCTGTAGATGATTTGTTAAAATCAGGCACATTAACATTATCTTCACCTAAAATTTCTATCATATCTTTAGCTTTTTTTGCTTCTGGGCTACTACCAAACCCGTGAAAATAAAAGTATTTCATAATAAACCCTTACGATAATTAATAAGCCAAACGGCATAGTGTATCTTTTAACACAGATAACCCTAAATTTATATCATCTAATGACGCATATTCATCTATCCTATGGCTTCCACCTTCGCTACCTCTGACAAATATCATACCACTTGGCGTAATGTTTGCCATATTCATTGCGTCATGACCTGCTCCACTTATAATATTTTGACTATCTATACCTAAATCATTACAACTTGATTTTATTATTGAATAAATATGATTATCCATTTTTACTGGATATTCTTCACTAATAAAAGATATTTCTATTGGTGTTTTACGTCTCAATGCAATTTTTGATGATTCATTTTTGATTAAATTATATACTTCGTCCATTATAGATTTATCTGTTCCCCTTAAATCAACGTATAATTCAGCTAATCCACAAACAACGTTGATTGCATTAGGAAAAGCATCAATACTTCCAACCGTTGCCCTAATTCCCATATCTGCATAAGCCATAGCAAAATTACGAACTGACAAAATAAATTCTGCAGCAGATACTAAAGCATCTCTTCTATCTTTCATATTTGCTGCTCCAGAGTGAGATATTTCTCCATGTATAGTAACTTTTGCTCTTAATGGTGCAGCTATTGCTTCTGCTATACCTATAGGTTTACAAGCCCTATATAAATCACCACCAGAATCAATATGTAATTCTATGAAAGATTTATAATTTTCACTACTTTTAATTGATTTTTCTGCATTATTTAAATTAAAACCTGATTTTTTCATAGCATCAAAAAGAGAAATATTATCTCTATCTCGCAAATTATCCCACATTCCTTTCTGATATTTACCAGAAATAACTTTACTACCCATAGTAGGACAACCGAAACGGCTTGATTCTTCAAGACGAAAGATGATTAACTCTAATGGATGAGAAAGTTTAATCCCTTCTTTTTTTATTGCCATTATAGCAGCAATAGATGAGGCTACCCCTAAAACTCCATCAAAAATACCACCATTTGGAACAGTATCAAGATGAGAACCCGTTGCAACTATTTTATTATTAGATACATTATCATTGAGTTTAGCAAAGATATTTCCAAAAGAATCTATATCAACTATAAACCCTAAATCTTTAAGAATAGAAATAACGTAATCTGTAGCAATACAATCTATTTCTGTGAAACCTAAACGATTAACTCCACCGTTATAAGTTTGACCAAATTTGCTAACATCTTCAATAAACGACATTATCCATTCTGCATTCATCTATGCCCCCAAGCATAGTATCATACTGGATAATAAAATATTAATAAACAGAAAATTTAATAATTATATATTTATATTTTCATCTTCCGATAAATCATCTACTAAATTTTGCATAGTTTCAATAATTCCATTAATTATAGACTCATCTCTTACAGGCAACGTATCTAAGCCATTATCTACCATAGACCTTAATTCTGTAACAGCTTTAGTTAAATAAGACAAATCTCCTTGTGCTTTTGCCATTATCTCTATTGCCTCAAGAAGTGATGTAAATTCTGGAGATTCTATAATATTTAATTCGTTATTAGTATCCATAAAGCACCTTACTACTTATTTATTTTATAAATAAACAAGCAATAAATATGCCACAGCAGTAAGAAAAAATTTCCTAAATATAGATTTTTAATTTATTAACACATTCTAACTATATATCTTTAACATACTGATAAATCTAAATTTTTACCAATAATGCAATAGATAATGAAATTATAAGAAAAAATCCTAATATTGCTCCTTTATATTTTTGTTGCAATAAATATCCAACAAAAATTATTAAAGCAAATAATATTGGTGATAATGCAGATAAATATGCTGCTAATGCAAAAAAAGAATTACTATCTAATGAAATAACTCCTTTTAATGTATCTATAATTGTTGAACCTTTAAGGATATTAACCGTTTCTTGATTATATATAAACTTTATAGCAAAACCAAAAATTATTACTATTAAGATTATATAAAAAATTACACCCATTAAAAATGATATAGTATATCTAATATTAAAATTTTTCAAAAAAAATACTCCAATTTCTATAATTTATTAATACCTCTATAAATCATTTGAGTAGATACGATTAGTAATAATACAATAAAGATATAAGAAACTTTTTTATCAGTAATTTTCGTAAGAAATTTCATAGAAAAAATAGTTCCAAAAAATACACCAATAATAATAGCTCCAACTGTTACAGGATTAACGTAACCAGAAGATAAATAAACTATACTACCTGCTGCTGCAGTAAATCCTATTACAAAAGTGCTTGTTGCAGTAGCTGCTTTTATAGGCATATAAGATATTAAATTCATACCTGGAATTATTAATACTCCTCCACCAGCTCCAGTTAATCCAGAAAATATTCCAGATAAAAAAGAAAAAAAAGTATTATGATAAACTCGTATGGCTTTATAAGTAATATTCTCTCCAGTAGATTTTTCTATATATGAGCTACCAAAAAAATTTTGAGTATTATCTGTAGCTTGTATATATGGCTTTACACTTTTAGTTCTAAAATAAGTAAGATAAGCAATTAGTAGTTGCATACAACCCAAAATCAACATTACTGCACCTTCTGAAATTGATACAGCAACGTAACTTCCAACTATAGCACCAATTACAGAAGCAATAGCAAGAAGTGAACCTAAATTTAAATTAGCTAAACCATTTTTAATATAAACTCTTGATGTAGAAAGACTATTTGCCGTAATAACAATCAACGAGGCTGCTATTGCTTCATGGATTGGCATATTTAAACCTATAGAAAGGACTGGAACTATTATAATCCCTCCTCCAAGACCTAATACTGCACCCATAATGCCAACAAATATTCCAGTTATAATTAATATTAAAATTATTGACAAATTATTTACCTACTTGAAAAGATGTAACAAGAACGGTATTAACTATATCCTCATAAGATGCCCCTCGTGAAAGGTCATTCACAGGTTTACTTAAACCTTGCAATATTGGTCCCGTAGCCGTAGAATTTAACGAAAATCTCTCTGTCAATTTATAACCAATATTTGCAGAATTTAAATCTGGGAATATTAAAATATTTGCATTACCTGCCACAGAACTATTTGGAGCTTTTCTTTCTCCAACTTCCTTTACTATAGCAGCATCAAGTTGTAATTCACCATCTATATCTAAATCATTACGTTTATTTTTTGCTATTTTTACTGCTTCTATAATTTTATCTAAACATTCATCTTTTGCACTACCAAGAGAAGAGAAAGAAAGAAGAGCTACTTTTGCTTTACTATCCATAAATTGTTGCCACGTTTCAGCTGTAGTAATTGCAATGTCTGCTAACTCTTCTGCATTTGGGTTCACATTAACTGCTACATCAGAAAAGAATAATGTGCCATTATCTCCATACTCTTTCATTTGAGTTTCTATTATCATAAAAGATGATAAAGTTTTTATATCTTTCTTTTTAGTTATAACTTTAAAGGCAGACCTTAACACTGCACTACTTGTGCTATAAGCTCCAGCTACGCAACCATCAGCGTAACCTTTTTCAACCATCATAGACCCTATAAATAATGGAGATTTCATTGTATTTAAAGAAGAATCTAATGTTTCTCCTTTATCTTTTCTCTTTTCGTAATAATAATTTGCAAATTCTTCTATATATTTATTATTTTTATCATCTATAACCTTTGGCAAATCTTTAACATTATACTCTTTTAACTTATTGTATATTTCATTTTCGTTACCAATAAGTGTAATCTGAGCCAATTTATTATTAATAATAACTGATGCAGCTTTCAATGTTCTTTCATCAAAACCTTCCGGCAAAACAATATGATGATTTTCTTTTAATGCTTCGTTTTTAAGTTTTTCAATTAATGACATAGTAAAGAAACCTCATAATTTATTTTTTATACCATTTTTACATTGATGAATAGATATTTGCAATAACTTATTATATTTTTTATTAATAAAATTATTTAACTAAAGTATTCATTTGGAATAAAGGTTGCATAATAGATACAACAATAAATCCTACAAGCACACCTATAAATACAATAAATAAAGGTTCTATAATAGATACGAATGATGATAGTAATTTATCTACTTGTTTTGAATAAAATTCATTAACTCGTTCAAGTAGTTCTGGCATATTTCCAGATGATTCACCAGTAGAAACTGCAGCTGGAAAAAGTTCTGGAAATATGGCTGCATTTTTAACTGCTACACTAAACTTAGTTCCAGATTGAACTGATGTTCTAACATTAGCAATTACTTCTTTTAAATATAAATTATCAATAGTTTCTGACGCAAAATGTATTGCATCTGTCAAAGGCAACCCCTCTTTTAACTGGAAAGCAAGAACGTGAGCAAATTTTGCTACAGATACACTTGCAACAAGATTTATTTTATAAATTCTTTTATCTACTTTTAAACGAAATTTCTTATTATTCTTATATAAATATCGTAATAAAAATATAATGAAGAATATAAAAAACAGTAAAAACACTCCGTAATTTCCCATAAAATCAGATACTGCCAATAAAAATTTTGTGCTTGCTGGAATATTTTGTTTCATAGATTCAAAAATAGATTCCATTTTTGGAACAACGAAAGTTAATAAAAAACCTAACACGCCTAATCCTAACACAAGAATAGTCATAGGATAAACCATAGCAGAAGTTAATTTATCAGAATTTTTACGTTTATCTTCTTCATAAACTGCAATATCAGCTAAAACTGCCGATAATCTTCCCACTTGTTCTGAAGCTCTTATTAAATTAACATACATTGGATCAAAAATATTTGGGTATCGTGATAATGCTTCAGAAAACCTCATTCCTTCTGAAACTCTTGCAGATACTTCTAAAAGAGCATTTTTAACTTTAACGTGTTTAGTAGTTTTAGATATAATTTTAATAGCTTCAACTAAAGGGATACCACTTCTTAATAATAAAGATAATTGAAAAAAAGTATCTGCTAAATTCTTTTTAGACGATAATAGAGCTTCAAATTTTTCAAAAGATTTTTTCTTTAATTGTGCATCTACTATTTCTGTAACAAAAATTCCTTCAGATAATAGTTCTGATGTAAGTGTTTGACGAGAAATAGATTCTCTTACTCCTTTAACATTCTTACCAGTCTTTGAAACACCTTTATAACTATAAGTTGCCATTTTTTTAAGCTCTCATTACAGTTTATTATTCCATTATATAGATATAGTTATTCAACTCTTGTAACAGATAAAACTTCTTCTGGAGTTGTAATACCTTTTAATACAAGTTCTGCACCGTATTCAAACATAGTTTTAAAACCATTTTTTCTTGCTTCTTCTCTAATTTCAAAAGCTGATGCACGAATATTTATAAGCCTTCTTAAATCATCATTTATTTCTAATATTTCAAATACTCCAATACGTCCTCTATATCCTGTATTAAAGCAGTTTGGACACCCTTTGCCTTTTTTATACTCTGTAAGGTCTATAGATGCTTTTTGAAAAGTTTTAGTAATAAAATCATCTGCCTTAACTATTTCTGAACATTCTGGACATACTCTTCTTACCAATCTTTGACCTATTACTAAAAGAAGTGATGATGAAATCAAAAAAGGCTCAACTTCCATTTCTATAAGCCTTGCAATAGCTGTGGGAGAATCGTTAGTATGAAGTGTTGATAACACTAAATGACCAGTCAATGACGCTTGTATAGCCGATTCTGCAGTTTCATTATCTCTAACTTCACCAACCAATATAATATCTGGGTCTTGACGTAAAAAAGTTTTTATCGCTGCTGCAAAAGTTAAATTGACTGCTGGATTCATTTGAACTTGTGTAACATTATCTATATGATATTCAACAGGATCTTCAATAGTAACAACATTCTTATTTTCTCTATTCATGGCAAGAAGAGATGCGTATAATGTAGTTGTTTTACCACTTCCAGTAGGACCTGTAACAAGGATTATACCATTTGGTCTATCAAGATATGGTCTAAATCTATCATATAATTTTCCATCAAGACCTATTTGCTGTAATGATACGAAATCACTTGAACGTTCTAAAATCCTTAAAACTGCTTTTTCGCCATTAATAGAAGGCATAGTAGATACACGGATATCAATAGCCCTATTACCTATCTTTAAGTTTATTCTGCCATCTTGAGAACGTCTCGTTTCAGCAACGTCTAACTGACCTACGACTTTAATACGAGCTAACACTGGTTCGTGAACACTTTTTGGATAACGTTTAATGGTATTTAGGCTACCATCTACTCTTATACGTATAAGAAAAGCTCCGTCTCTACCTTCAAAATGTATATCACTTGCACCACTTTTAACGGCATGAATAATAATCTGATTAACGAGTTTTATGACTGGAGCATCATCGTATGATGCCGTTAAAATATTTGCTTCATCTTCAGATAAATCATCACTTTCATCTTCTTCAACATCGCCTACTTCGCCACCAAAACTTTCTAATATTTCTAAAATTTTATGTTTATCAGTTTTGCGATATTCTGGATTTATACCGATTGAAAAGCTCATGAAACGAGATTTTTGTAAACCTTCTTCATCTGAATATAAAAATATTATATTTCCATCTTCTTCTATAGGAACAAAATCACTTTTATCAGGAAATTTAAGATAATTTTCTTTTAATAATTCAAAATTGCCCATGAATTACCTGTATTTTGATTAATGTAAGTATCTCTATTTTTTTATCTCTTCTTTATATTTAACATCTTTTTTTTCTTCATTTTTATGTTTATTTTTATTTAGCATTTCAATATCATCTTGCATTTTATGAAATATTTTACTACCTAAAGCATCATCTGCTCCTTTAGTAAAATCATCAAGTGAATCTTTACGTAATTTCATTAATGCTTCAGCATCTGCTACAGTATCAATAATAGTTGCACTAATAAACATTGTAAGGTTAGTTTGTTCGTTTCTATAAGTTTTCTTCTTAAAAAGCCAACCAAAAAGTGGAATTTTAGATAATCCTGGCACACCAGATTCACCAGTAGTAATATCGTTTTTTATTAAGCCAGAAATAACCATGATTGATTTATTTTGCAATTTTACTACTGTTTTAGTATTACGACTTAATGTAGTAGGAGATGTAGTATTAGATGTTTCCATCATTTTTTTAACTTCTTGTTCAACAGTAAGAACAATACTATCACTTGATGAAATTTGAGGTGTGATTTTTAATTTAACACCGACATCTCTATAATCAAAAGTTTGTATAGGATTATTGTTTGCATCTTGTTTTTCGCTTGTAAGGTATGGTCTATTTTCACCAACAAATACTTCAGCCTCTTCATTATCAAGAGTTAAAATTTGAGGATTTGATACAATGCCTATACCAGAAACACCAGTTATCGCAGACATAAATGCACCGATAGATGGAAATTGCATTCCATTATAGGAAATCATATCACCAATAACTCCTAAACTAAATCCTTGAGGCATTGTTGCTGTTGCTACACTTCCAACTGCTGCACCAACAAGACCAGATAACCCAGCATTATTATTTGCACTACCAATTATAGTTGTATTATTAGTATTCCCGCCTCCATACCAATCAACTCCAAATTCTTTAGACTCATCTAATGATGACTCAAGAATTAATGATTCTACATATACTTGGCGACGAGGTATATCCATTTTTTCTATTAAAGAGGCAAGATTTACGTATAATTCTTGGTCGCCTATAGCAATTATAGAATTTGTAGATTTATCTGCAGAAATATTAGCTTTAATATTACTTGCAGATTTATTTTGATTTTGTTGGTTTGGACTAATAGAATTAATTACTTTAAGTAATACTTTTTCTACATCTTCTGCTTTTGCATTTTTTAAGTAAAATACTTTTGGTGCAGTATTTTCTACAGTGCTTTTTGAATCAAATGTATTAACTAAATATTTTATTCTTTCATACTCTTTTTCTGTTGCTGCAATTATAAGAGAATTTGATACATCATCTGATATAACTACTGGCACAGTAGTAGTAAGGGCATTTTTACCCATTTCTCCATATAACTTAATGACTTGTTGCTCAACTTTGCTTGCTAAAGCGTATTGCAAAGAAATACTATAAAATTTGTATCCATTGGCAGCTACATCTAATCTTTTTATTAATGATGTCATTTTATCAATTCTTGAAGTTAAATCTTTTACGACAATAATATTTAGACCTCTTACGGCATCAACGTATCCAGTCCTTGATTTCATACGATTTAGTATAGGCAAAAGAGTTGGTGCATTATAATGCTTTAACGTAATAACAGATGTAATGTATGATTCATTTTTACCTTTATCATTAGTTGTAAATCTTTCATCGTAAGTAGGAACATCTTTTTCAAGAATAATTTGAATAGTGTCGCCATTAGTAACAGGAATATATCCATTCATTTTTAATACAGAATAAAATACATCTAAAACTTCTTTTTCGTCCATCTCTTTTTGAGAATTAACAGTAACATTTCCTCTAATATCAGATTCATTAAAAATAACATTCTTTCCAGTAAATTCCGAAACAAATGTAATAAAATCCTTCATAGGAACGTTATTAAAGTTTACATTATACTTATTATTGCTAAACGAAAAAGTAGCTGTAAAAATTGTAATTATAAAAATTAAAAATGAAATGTATCTCGTCATTGTATTTCCACAAATAAAGTTTTCTTCTCGTTATTTCTAATCATATCAACAGATATAGCATCTATATCGTCAATTTGAGACAACATATTAAATAAAATCTCTGGACTTTTTAAATCATTGCCATTTATTCTTGCAATCATATCGCCAGTTTGTAGCCCTATTTTTTTTAAGGGAGAATCATCTTTCATTCTTGCTACACGGTATCCTTTAAATTCTCCACCTTCATAATATGGAGATACGAGAGCACTTTGAAGAATTTTATTTAAATCTTTAAGTTCATTTTGAACATCTTCTCTTTTAACATTTATATTTATATTTGACCCATTTGTAGAAATACTAACATTATTTTGTGATGTTGTATTATTTTTATTTTTTATTTGAGTAGCACTAACTACTGAAACTGATTTATCTAAGTTAATAGTGTATTGCTTTCTATCTTTTTCAACTACTGCACTAAAATCTTCTAAAGATATTAACTTTATACCATTCTTTTCGTTTCCAATTTTTATACTGAAAGTATTATTATCTATTACTATAATTGCTATACTGTTTATACCATTAGAATCTTTTAATACGCCTATTAATTTTGCATTAAAAGGAGGTGTAGGAGGTGTTGCACCATTTGAAAGTTGCTCGCCATTAATATCTATATTTTCAGCACTACTTTCAACTACAGGAGTTAAACTTAAATTAAACAAATTTATTTCTATGCTTTTTTTAGATAATTCATCTATAGATACTTTTTTAAATTCTTGAGTTTTTTTTGCAATTGGAAGAGGTTTTGCCTCATAAAAAAAACTACCAATAATTTTTGAAAACAACCAACCAACCATTATACCAATTATAATTGGATATACAATATATGGTATTTTAAAATTATTAAACTTATATGGTAGTCTAATATCTTTTAAATTATTTGGTATTTTAAATTTATCAAAATTAAGTTGTATTTTAAAATTCTTCATCATAATGCAATAACATAAAATTAATCAAAAAATCAAATAATTT
>JAZSQT010000130.1:0-2916 GCA_045538075.1 Mucispirillaceae bacterium | reverse complement strand
TTATGAATTTATATTTTCATTTAGATAAGATTGAATTTACTACAATTATATTATTTGCTTATTTACAAACAAGTTACATTTTTTACAATAGAATAATGTTAGCTTAATAAAAAAATGATTACTTTAAACTATTAGAAATTTATTTTTTTAAAGTTAAACAATATCTTTATTTTGAAATTAATATTTTTTGACACAAAAAAAGGTAGTTAAACATATTTAACTACCTTTTTAAAATAAAACATATTTTTATTTTAAAGAAAATTTATCTATTTATCTCCATTAATTTTCTTTTTAATTCGTTTTCTATTTTTACTAATTCTTCTTCTGCTTGTCTCCTTTTTTCTCTGCCATCTTTTTGGATATTTAACACTTCATCAAAAGTAGAAATAAGTTGTTCGTTAGTATGCTTTAAAGTTTCTATATCTACAATAGCCCTTTCTGATTCTTTTGCTGTTTCTATAGTAGCCATTTTCAACTGTTCTGCATTACGTTTTAACATTTCGTTAGTTGCATTAGAAACGGCTTGTTGAGCTTTTGCTGCATCTGTTGAATGAGCTATACCTATTGCTATAACCATTTGACTTTTCCATAAGGGAATTGTATTCACTAATGTTGATTGGATTTTTTCACTCATTAATATGTTGTTATTTTGAACTAATCTAATTTGTGGACCCATTTGCAAAGATATTGTTCTTGTAAGCTCTAAATCGTGGATTTTTTTCTCAAACCTTTCACACAAACTAGCTAAATCGTTGGCATCTTGAGCGTCTTCTGGTCTGCCAGACAACTTTGCTTTTTCTTGTAGTTGAGCTAATTTATTATTTCTCAAATCTTCTAACTTCTGTTTGCCTGCAAGAATATACATCGTAAGCTCTTTAAAATATTCTTTATTTAATTCAAACATTTTATCAAGCATAGATATATCTTTTAATATTTCAAGTTGATGTTGCTCTAAAATTTGACATACTTTTTCTATATTTGCTTCTGCTTTATTATATTTAATTTTTATTGATTCAACTTTATTAACAGGTTTTTTAAAAAAACTTAAAACTCCTTTCGTTTTTTCAGTAGTATCAAAACCTTTTAACTCTAATACTACATCTGTTAAGATATTTCCTACTGCAGATAAATCTTTAGTTTTTACTAAATTTAATGCAGATTCGCTAAAATCTGTCATTTTCTTTTGAGCTTCTGCTCCATAAGTTATTATTATATTAGAGTTATATATATCTATTTTTTCTGCAAACTCATCTACAATTTTTACTTCTTCATCACTTAGTTTCACTTCTTTATATTCATCTTTTTCTATTAATTCTTTTGAATTAGTATTTAAACTTGGATTAAGAGTTAATTTAGGTGTTGGTAAATCGCTCATATTTTGCTCCAGTTAATCTTTTTTATTAAAATCTTTCTTATTTGTATGACCATCTTGTGCTATAACAGTTTTCAAAACATCTATATCTGTAGATATATCTAACTTTAAATCATTTGATATTTTATTAATAAGGTAAATAATAGCATTATTTAAGGCAGAAAAAGCAGAAATTATTTCTTTTTTAAGACTTGTTATATTATCACTATTTAAATTAATTTTCTTCATTTCTATATATTTATTAATAACTTTTAAAGTTATAGGCAAGTGTCGGTTCATTAAATTTTTAACATCACCAGTTTTTTCCTTATTACTTTCTAAATAAGTAAATAATTGCTCCAATAAATATTCAGTTTTATCTGTATGTATAGTTATTTCTTCATCATTTATAGCAGTAGAACATTGTTTTATTCTTCTAACGTAAGCCCTGCCTGATTTGATAATTTCATTGGCATTATTCGTAAAAGTTATTTCTTCTTTAGTATTATTTTCTGGTATTTTAATGGCTGAATAAACAGAAGTAAAATCATCTGTTGCTTTATTTAAAGATGATACTGTCAGTAACTTCAACTCTTTTATTCTTTTAGAATCTATACTAAATCTTGCTAATTCTTTATATTCTGATATTGCTTTTAAGGCATTTTCTAAGCCAAAATTAACATTAATTTTAATTTCTGGAACTTTTGTAGGATAATTTTCTATATATTTAAATAAAACTTCAGCTGCGTAAGACGTTTTTTCTAACTCTTTGTGAAAAAATTTATTAGAATACATTGAGGCATTAGCTTTTTCTAATAATTTTATATATTTTCTACCATTTTCTATAAAATCTAAATTTTCTGTAGTTTCAGAAAGATTATTAACGTCAACTAATTCTTCTCCCTCTAAATCGCCTATTTTAAAATAAAGCCCATCTTGACTTAACCTACCAGTAGGAATATAACCTTTTTCTGAAAAATTATGTAACTCATTTCTAATATTTTTTTCTGACGTATTAAAAACATCGCTTAAAGTTTTTATAGAGATTTTACTATAGCCAGCCATTGCTGCAAGATACGTTGCCACATGGGCATTAAGCAAAGATAATCTACTTAAAAGAATAAATATAAAAATTGATAGTAATATAAAAAATATTGATATAAAAATTACTTCAAACTCTTCTAATAACGCAAAAACTAATGATGAAACGCCAAGCACTAAAAAAATAATAAAAGATATAAATAATATCTTAATTTTATTATATATTGATATAGGCAAGTTATTTTTGAAGAGTAACTTATCAATTATTAAATTTACCATACAATTATTCCTAAATTTAAATTTAATGAATAAAATAATAAATTGCAATAATTTATATCTATTTTAAGTGATTATTTTAATTTATTTAAAATCAATAAGGTTGATAAGAAATTAAAAAAAATATATTTATAAAACTTTCCTTTACTTTAATCTGAAATAATAAATAAATATAATTTTTTTTAAATAAAATTGAAAGGATAACAATATACATAAAGAATACAATTTTTGAACTCAGAAGTAATGAC
>JAZSQT010000169.1:0-6028 GCA_045538075.1 Mucispirillaceae bacterium | reverse complement strand
TATAAAAAAATATAGAAAAAATATTGACTTAATTAAAAAAGATGTTTCAAGAAGTAATATATTTGTTATTGATAATTTAGGATATTCATATATAAAGATAATTACTACTACTAAAAAAGCTGAAAACACAGTAAAAACTTTAGAAATTATGTCTAAGGCTAACGATTTTTTAAATGAGAAAGTTGTTGAGCTAAATAGTAGTATTGAAAAATTAAATGAATTAACGAGTGAACAGAAGAGTAAATTAAATAGTCTTTCATCTATGAAAAGAGAAAAGGATTCTGCTATTAAGGCTTTAAATAGGGAACAATTAGAGTATAATAGGGAGCTTACGCTTTTAAAAAATGATGAAGCTGGACGAATAGAATATATAGAAATGCTATCTTTTCAGCATAAAGAACTTGATAATAAAATTAAAACAAATTCTAATTTAGTAGTTAACAGTAGCAATAGAGAGTTTGTTGCTCTTAAGGGCAAAATGGCTTGGCCTATTACTGGAAAAGTTATTGAAAAATATGGTAATAGATATATAAAAGAAGCTAATGTAAATATGTTTAACAAGGGTATAAAAATTTTGCCATCGTCATCATCAGATGTGCTAAATGTATATACAGGAACTGTGATTTTTGCCGATTATATGAAAGGCTTTGAAAATCTTGTTGTAGTTAGTCATGGAGGGGCTTATTATACTGTTTACGGTAATTTAAGCTACTTAAATGTATCAAATGGTGATAAAATCGGCAGTGGAGAAACATTAGGCAGAATAGAAGTTACAGATGATAAAAGTTCATCATCGTTATATTTTGAAATAAGACAGAAAGAAGAGGCGTTAAATCCTTTAGAATGGCTTGTTTTGTAAGGATAGGAGATAAATAATAATGAGAAACTCAAAATTTATTCAAATTTCTTTTGGTATTTTAATAGTTGCAGTAATATCATTCTTTTATATTTTAAATGGGAAGAGTGTTACAATAGATGCAATAGCTGCTCCAGATGATAAATATAAGGCGTTAGATACATTTTCTCAAGCATTAGGAATTGTGGAAAATGCTTACGTTGAGCCTCTTGAAGATAAGGAAATAATATACGGAGCAATTAAAGGTATGCTTGAGGAACTTGACCCCCATTCAACATTTTATAATCCTAAAGAATACCAATCTTTTCAAATAGGCACTAAAGGTTCTTTTGGTGGTTTAGGTATTACAATTTCTATGCGTAATAATGAAATGACTGTTATTGCTCCCATTGAAGATACTCCAGCATATAGAGCTGGCATTAAATCTGGTGATGTAATTGTTATGATAGAAAATGAATCTACAGAGGGTATGAGTCTTGATGAAGCAGTGTCTAAAATGAGAGGCGAACCAGGAACGAAAATAAAAATTACAATAGTTCGTAAAAATGAGCCGTTACCAATAGATTATACAATCAAAAGAGATATTATAAAAATAAAATCTGTAAAATCTGATATGATAGATAATAGTATTGGTTATATTAGACTTACTCAATTTCAAGAAAATTCTACAGATGAATTAACTAAAGCATTGCAAAATCTTGATAAAAAAGGTGCTAAAGGAATTATTATTGATTTAAGAAATAACGGTGGTGGTTTACTTACTGAAGCAATAGGGATAGCAAGTTTATTTTTACCTGTAGATAAGTCGGTAGTTTATACTAAAGATAGAACAGGAAAAGAACATCATTATAAAACTAAACGTATAACTTATAGAGATAACAAAAGACCTATAGTTGTAATAGTTAATGGATATTCAGCTTCAGCTAGTGAAATTTTAGCTGGTGCAGTGCAAGATTATGGCAGAGCAATTGTTTTAGGTGAAACTACTTTTGGTAAAGCAAGTGTTCAATCAATAATAGAAATGGCAGATGGGTCTGCTATGAAATTAACTACTGCAAGATATTACACTCCTAAAGGTCGTTCAATTCAAGGGGTTGGTATAGTGCCAGATATAGAAGTTGGATTAGGCAAAATTGAATACGATGATAACGTCCATGTGTTAAAAGAAAAAGATTTGTCTGGTCATTTAGTTGGCGAAAATGAGAAGAAAGAAACAAGCACAAAAGAAGTAGATAAGAAAGCAGCACCAATATCCGTTGAAGAAGAAGGAAAAGCTCTTAATCAAATTTTGCCAGATAAAACAGACTTGCAATATTCTACTGCGATACAAGTGTTAAAAGGTATGATGACTTATGGCAAGACAACCAACTAAGAAAAGCAGTAGAAGCACTACCACAAAACGTAGAACTACAAGTGGGAGGAAAAAAAATAAAACCTCTGATAAATCAATACTTTTAATAGGTTTAGTGATAGTATTGTTATGTGGAGTTATGTTTGTTGGTATTTATACATTACAATCAGAAAAAAGTAGTAATGTTGCAAAAGAAGTATCAAAACCAGAAAAAAAAGAAGTAGTTGTTAAGAAAGAAAAGAAAAAAGAAGATGAAGTTAAAAAAACTACTAATGAGGTAAAAGAGACTAAAAAAGAGGCTAAAAAAGTAGTCCAAGAAAAAGATGAAGATATTACTGCTATAATAAGGCTTATATTATACGATTACGAAATTAGTAGAACATCTGTAAAAGAAAAAACTACTAAAGGCGAAGACGGTAGATTAGGTCATTTTTATAATATTAGAACTAATAGTGATACTGCAAAAAGGGCAAAAAATACTATAATAAGTGTATTAAAGCAGAAAGGTTTCACCGTAAAAGGTGGCGATGAGAAAATTACTGCAGGAAATAAGAAAAAGTTTGTAGAAATAGTATTTGTTACTCCAAAAGTAAAAGAAGTTGCAGACAGAAAAGATGAAGATAAAAAAGACAAAAAAAATATTAACAAAGAAAAACAAGTATCTAATATAAAAGAAAAACAAAAAAATTTGCCAACTCCACCAGCTCCAGCTAATAGGGTAGTTAAAATGGCAATTTTACTTGATGATGGAGGCAATAGTTCAGAGCTTGCAGAACGTTTTGCAAAGTCAAAGTATCCTATGGCGATAGCAATATTACCACATTTAGAGTATTCTAAAGAGGCAGCAAAAATTAGTAGTGCTTATGGTAAATCAATATTTTTGCATTATCCAATGCAACCAAAAAGCTATCCAGATACAGATAGTGGCGAGGGTTCAGCTTTAGTATCTATGCCAGAAATTTTAATAGAAGGTGTTACAAAAAAGAATTTTGAAGAATTTACTGGCGTTCATATAGACGGATTTAATAACCACATGGGTTCAGCAATTACAGAAGATAGGGCTAAAATGAGCCAGATTTTTAAATATGCAAAAAAATATACAGATACTTTTGTTGATAGTCGCACTACTCCAAATTCTGTTGCTTATGATGAATGTGTAAAAGCTGGATTACGTTGTGGAATAAATAAAAAATTTATAGATAACGATAATGATGTTAATACTATTATCAAAATGATATATGAAGCAGCAGAAATTGCAAAAAAAGATGGTGAAGTATTAGTTATTGGTCATATTAGACAAAAAACTTTAGAGGCATTAGAGATTGCATTGCCTATTTTAGAAAGTAGGAAAGTAGCTATAGTTCCAATAAAAACATTGGTGCGTTAAATTGATTGTATTAGGTATAGAAAGTTCTTGTGATGAAACATCTGTTGCAGTATATTCATCAGAAAAAGGCATATTATCATCAGTAACTTTTTCTCAAGATTTTATACATGCTGCTTTTGGTGGCGTTATTCCAGAAGTAGCATCAAGAAATCATATTATTAAAATTAGACCACTTTTTAACGAAGCATTAAAAAATGCAGGTATAACTAAAGACGATATTGATTTAATCGGTGTTACTAATGCTCCTGGATTGATTGGTGCGTTATTTGTTGGGGTATGTTTTGCAAAAGGATTAGGTTATGCTTTGAATGTTCCTGTTATCCCAGTTCATCATTTGTCTGCTCATATATTATCTGCTGAATTGCAATATAATGATTTGACGCCGCCATATACAGCTTTAGTAGTATCTGGAGGGCATACTCATATATTTGATGTAGATGAGGCATTAAATTTTAAATTAGTAGGCAGAACTATTGATGATGCAGCTGGTGAAGTTTTTGATAAGGTGTCAAAGGTAATGGGTGGTCCTTATCCTGGTGGAAAATTTATTCAAGATATGGCAATAGATGGAGATAAGTTTAAAATTAAATTTCCAATAGCATTTAAAGGAGAAGTAAAATTTAGCTTTAGTGGGTTAAAAACGTCTGTAATAAATACTATTAACTCAAAAGAATATAATATTAAGGATATTTCAGCTTCTTTTCAATATACTGTTGCTAAAACTTTATTAGATAAATCACTACAAGCAGCAAAAATGTATAATAGGGATAAAATTGTAATTGGTGGTGGTGTTGCTTCAAATAGTATGGTTCGCCAATTATTTATGGAAAATGAAGAAGTAAAATCTTATTTTCCAAATTTGCATTTATGCACTGATAATGGAGATATGATAGCGTATGCTGCTTATAAATTTTTTAAAAGAAGAAAATTTTTAAAATTTTCAGATACAGCAATGGATACTTGTCATGAAATCTAACTTTTTTACAGAAAATTTATTAAAAAACGATTTAGTAGCAGCACCTCTTGCAGGCATATCTCATATTCCTTTTAGGCAAGTGTTAAGAAAATTTTTTGATGGAATAGTTTATAGTGAAATGATGTCTGTTGAAGGTATTTCAAGGCAAAATCCAGAAAGTATGGAATATCTTGAAAGGTTAGGCAACGAGTATCCTCTTGTTTTTCAGCTTTTTGGTGGTAAACCAGAATCTTTTTCAGAAGCAGTCAAAATTGCAGAAGATAAAGTTGCAGTTGATGCCTTTGACGTAAATATGGGTTGTCCAGTAAAAAAGGTTATAAAAACTGGTGGTGGTTGTGGTTTGTTGTCTGATTTACCACGTATAAAAGAGATTGTGAAGAATATTAGAAAATCAACTACTAAACCTTTTTCTATTAAAATAAGAATAGGTTTAACGGCAGAAAAATTAGTTTATCGTGATATTATTAATATAGCAGAAAGCGAAGGAGCAGATGCAGTTATAATCCATGCAAGGACAAAGTCTGATATGTTTGGTGGCACTGTTAGACTTGATTGTTTAAGGGAAGCAGTATCACTATCAAGTATTCCTATTATTGGTAATGGTGGTGTAGTAAATTACGAAACGTATAAAGAGATGAAAGAAACAGGTGTTGCTGGCGTTATGATAGGTAGGGGTATGATGAAAGCTCCATGGATTTTTCAAGCTATTAGAGAAAAAAAAGATTTTGAAACGTATCTTAATCCTATTCAAATTAACTCTTTATTGCAATTTATGTGGCAATGTATGGTTGAACATGCAAGAGGAAGAGAAAACAAACAGATACATTATATGCACATTTTTAGAAAACAAGCCGTTTGGTTTAGTAAAGGGCTTCATAATGGGGCTGAATTTAGGACTAAAATTTATCAAACTCAAAACGAAACAGAAGTTTTAGATTTAACTGAAAAATTTTTTACTACAGTAACAATTTAAATATTATAAAAAATTTCGTCATAAATATTTCTTAAACCGTTTTTTTTATGGATTACTTCGTCGTTTCACTCCTCGTAATGACTGTCTAAAAGTCACTAGCGAGACGATTTTAATCGTCGTGGCAATCTATATATTATACAAAAAATTTCGTCCTAAAATTTTTTGTTAACCGTTACGCAGAAGTAAATTCTGCTCCACTTACGAAAAAACATTCGTTTTTTCGCTCCAATTTCTGTCCTGAAATTGTTACATATTGGTTAAAATTTCGTTCTAAAATTTTTATGTATCTATAATCTAAAAACTTGAAACAATAAATATATTTAAATTTTATCAATAATATTGAAAAGATAACAAGATACGTAAAGAATACAATTTTTGAACTCAGAAGTAATGACATATATTCATTAAATGTATTTAGCGAACACTGGGCTTGTCCCCGAGCGTAGCGAGTTTGTGAGCTAATTTAATGAATATATGGAATGCTT
>JAZSQT010000034.1:0-8775 GCA_045538075.1 Mucispirillaceae bacterium | reverse complement strand
GATTTTATAAAAACATATTGCATTTCTATATAAAATATTTTAATCTTAACTATATAATTTTTAATAAAATGATATAGTTAACTTCTATTTTGATATAATTAAATTTAATATATTATTTTTACAAAGGATATTTATGAGGATATACGATTATTCTAAAGAAATTTATGAATCTATGCTTACATATGAAACAGTATCGTTAATCAGTCAAATTAATGAATATAAAGGAAAGCAAAATTTTTATGTTTCTCAAAATATTAATACTGTTAAAAGCTATACTAATAAAGCAATGATTAATAGTATATATTCATCTAATAAAATTGAAGGTATATACACAAGTAGCGATAGATTAAAAAAAATAGCATTATCTAAAATTAATCCACAAAACCATAATGAATATGAAATTGCTGGATATAGAGATATTTTACAGATGATAAATGAAAACTATAAATATATAGATATAACTTCTTCTTATATACTCCAATTTCATAGAGATTTATACAAGTATAGTGGGACTACTAAAGCCGGAAAATATAAAACATCTGATAATTTAATTATAGAAAAAACTTCTATGGGAGAAAATATTACAAGATTTATTCCAGTTGCTGCATGGCAGACCCAAGAAGCTATTGAATTATTGTGCAAATCATATAACGATGCGATTAATACTACTGATTTTAATCCATTAATATTAATACCAATGTTTATATTAGATTTCTTATGTATTCACCCTTTTCTTGATGGCAACGGTAGAATAAGCAGGATTTTAACATCCCTATTACTTTATAAATCTGATTATCATATTTGCAGATATATTAGTATTGAGGAGATTACAGAAAAAACTAAAGAAACTTATTATGAAACTTTGCAAGCAAGTTCTATCAACTGGCACGAAAACAAAAATGATTATTTACCATTTATAAAATATTTATTAGGTGTAATCTTGCAAGCATATAGGCTTTTTGACGATAATATTATTAATAATAAAAAATTCAAACAAGATAAAATAGAAGATGTTATAAAAAAATTTCATGGCAAATTTACTAAAGCAGATATACTAAAACAATGTGATAATACAAGCCAAATTTCTATACAAAGGGTATTATCAAAACTTTTAAAAGAAGAAAAAATTACTAAATTATCAAACGGAAAATATGCATCATATATTTGGAATAAGGAGAAAGATTAAATTATGATTACTGGAGAATTAAAAAATAAAATTGACGCCTTATGGCAAATTTTTTGGACAGGTGGCATTACAAATCCATTAGAAGTAATTGAGCAAATGACGTATTTAATGTTTATTCATGATATTGATGAAGTTGACAGAAGAAGCGAAAAAGAAAGCCAAATGCTTGGTATCCCTCACAAAAGTATTTTTAAACAAATTATAAACATTGATGGCAGAGAAATTAAGGGCGATAATTTAAGATGGTCAAAATTTATAGATTTTACACCAGACAAAATGTATATAAATATGCAGTCAAACGTGTTTCCATTTATTAAAACATTGCATAATAATTCTAAAAGTGCCTATTCAAAATATATGGGTGATGCAATTTTTAAAATACCTACTGCCCTATTATTAGTAAAGATTATAGAAAACCTTGATGCAATTTATAGAGATATTACAAAAATGCAGGACAAAGATATACGAGGCGATATATACGAATATCTTTTATCAAAAATTGCTACTGCCGGTGTAAATGGTCAATTTAGAACTCCAAGACACATTATAGAAATGATGGTAGAGTTAATTAAACCAACACCAACAGATACCATATGCGATCCTGCTTGTGGAACGAGTGGTTTTTTGGTTTCAGCTTGCCAGTATCTAAAAAAACATCATAAAGAAGAAATATATTTTAACAAAGAAAATAAAGAACATTTTATGAATAATATGTTTTTTGGTTTTGATATGGATAGGACTATGCTTCGTATTGGAGCTATGAATATGATGACTCATGGAGTAGATAACCCTTTTATTGAATATAGAGATAGCTTATCTTCTTCCAATGGTGATAGAGATAAATATAGCATCATATTAGCAAATCCACCTTTTAAAGGTAGTTTAGATAAAAGTATTATTGCAAATGATTTAGCAAAAATATGTTCAACTACAAAAACAGAACTTCTATTTATAGCCCTATTTCTAAAAATGTTAAAAATTGGTGGTAGAGGTGCTGTAATAGTGCCAGACGGAGTTTTATTTGGTTCGTCTAATGCACATAAAGCTATACGAAAGGAGCTTATTGAAAAAAACCGTCTTGAAGCAGTAATTTCTATGCCAAGTGGAGTTTTTAAACCTTATGCTGGAGTATCTACTGCAATATTAATTTTTACAAAAACAAATTATGGTGGAACAGATAAAGTTTGGTTTTATAATATGACTTCAGACGGTTTTAGCCTTGATGATAAAAGAAATAAGGTAAACGAAAACGATATTCCAGATATTATAAACCGTTTTAACAATTTAGATAAAGAAGAGGATAGGAAACGCACTGACAAATCATTTTTCGTATCAAAAGATGAAATTATTAGCAACAATTACGATTTATCAATTAATAAGTATAAAAAAACGGAATATAAAAAAATAGAATATCCTCCCACAAAAGATATTTTACAAGAACTTTCAAATATGGAAGATGAAATTAACAAAGGTTTATTAGAATTAAAGGAAATGTTGGATTAACAATTGTATGAACGAGGATATAATGAAAGTAAATACAGTTAAATTAGGAGATGTTGCAAAAATTGCTACAGGACAGTCTGCACCAAAAAGTAATTATTTTACAGAAGAAGGCATTCCGTTTATAAGAGCTGGCTCATTAGAGTTTTTAGAAAGAGATAATAATATTGAATTATGTGAAAAGATTAATAAAATTAATGCTAAAAAATGTAAATTAAAATTATACCCCAATAATTCTATATTATTTGCAAAAAGTGGTATGTCTGCGAAAAAAGGAAGAATATATAAGCTCACTCAAAATGCCTATGTGGTAAGCCATCTTGCTATTATAATACCTAATGAAACAAAAATTATTCCTGAATATCTACTATACTATCTAAAAAACTATTCACCTAAAACATTAATAAAAGATGAATCCTATCCTTCTATTAACTTAGTTGATATTGCAAATATAAATATATTGCTTCCTTTAATTGAAGAACAAAAGAAAATTGCTAATATTCTTGATAAAGTTACATCGTTAATATCTTTGCGTAAAGAACAATTGAAAAAGTTAGACGAATTAATTAAATCACGATTTATTGAAATGTTCGGCGATATTCAACATAATAAATTATTTTGTAATACAAATTTAGACAATATTTGCCATATCAATCCTCCTAAAAAAAAATATAATGATATAGAAGTATCTTTCATTCCTATGTCAGCAGTTTCTGAAAAAGGTCAAATAAATACTTCAAATATTAAACAATATCAAGAAGTAAAGACAGGATATACACATTTTTTAGAAAATGATGTTTTATTTGCAAAAATAACACCTTGTATGGAAAATGGTAAGGGAGCAATAGCAAAAAAATTAAAAAATGGTATTGGTTTTGGCTCAACAGAATTTCATATATTAAGACCTATAAAAGATGTAACAATTTCAGAATGGATATACCACTTAACTTGTCTTGAAGAATTCAGATTGGAAGCAACTTTAAATATGACTGGTAGTGCTGGACAAAAAAGAGTACCAGAGTTTTTCCTAAAAAATTTTAAAGTAATTCTCCCTCCTCTTGAACTTCAGAATAAATTTGCTTCATTTGTTGAAGAAGTTGAAAAAAACAAAGAAAAAGTTAATAATAGTCTAAATAAGTTAGAAACACTAAAAAATGCGTTAATGCAAAAATATTTCGGATAACCTATGACAAACTTTGATTTTCTTCTTGATGAACCAAAATTTGATGAATTTAGTAGCGTTGCTATTACTGCTGAAAAAATTTTTAATATGGATTTAGGTTCATCAGTTGCTACTTGTCGTAGAGCTACAGAATTTGCCGTTAAATGGATGTATTCTGTTGATAGTAGTCTTACTGTTGTCTATAACGATAGTTTTCAAAGTTTAATTAGAAATGGCTGTTTTATTAATCTTGTAGGTAAAGATTTATATAAACGTATAGATTACATACGAAAAAAAGGCAATCTTTATACCCATAGCAACAAAAAAGTATCTACTGATACTGCCCTCTTATGTCTTGAAAATTTACATATTTTTCTTGATTTTATAGCTTATTGTTACAGTGAAAATTATAAAAAAACTACCTTTAATAAAGAGTTTATAGAAAACCAAACAAATATATCAAGTAAATCTAACAATATTGATTTAGAAAAAATAAAAGAAGAAAACGAATGTCTAAAACTTGATTTAAAAAAATTACAAGAAGAAAATAAATCATTAGAAGATGAACTTACAAAAAGACGTCAAGAACAATCAAAAACATATATTCCAAATCCATTAGACATTAGTGAATATAAAACTCGTAAATTGTATATTGATGCTATGTTAGAAGATGCTGGTTGGATAGAATTTAAAGATTGGCAAAATGAGGTAAAACTTGAAGGTATGCCAAATAATAGTAATGTTGGTTTTGCTGATTATGTTTTATATGATGATAATGGCGTTGCATTAGCTATTATTGAAGCGAAAAAAACTTGTGTAAATGTTGAAAATGGACGTATTCAAGCAAAACTTTATGCAGATTTATTAGAAAAAAAATATAATAGACGACCTGTTATATTTTTAACTAATGGCTTTGAAACAAGAATTATTGATAATTTATATCATGAAAGAATTTGTTCTGGAATATATTCTAAAAGAGACTTACAAAAATATTTTAATTTAAAAAATCAACGTTACAGTTTAGAAAAATATTCCTCAATTTCAAATAATATTATGCTTCGCTATTACCAAGAAAGTGCAGTTAGGGCAGTTTGCAATAGTTTTGAAAAAGAAAATCGTCGTAAAGCCCTTTTAGTTATGGCAACTGGCAGTGGAAAAACTCGCACAGTAATTGCTTTATGCCAAAGATTAATAGCTTGTGGTTGGATAAAAAATATTCTATTCCTTGCAGATAGAATACAACTTGTCAAACAAGCTAAAAGAAACTTTACAGAACTTTTACCAGATATACCAATAGCAAATTTATGTGAAGATAATCAAGATTTAAATTCATCTTGTATATTATCTACTTATCAAACTATAGCAAGCAAAATTGATGATGCTACATATGATGATAACAAAAAAATATTCACTTGTGGTCATTTTGATTTAATCATTTGTGATGAAGCTCATAGGTCAATATATAAAAAATATAAAGATATTTTTAATTATTTTGATGCTTTTTTAGTTGGTTTAACAGCTACACCAAAAAACGATATAGATAAAAATACTTATGAAATATTTGACCTTGATAATGGAATACCTACTTTTTCTTATTCACTATCAGAAGGCGTAAAAGATAAAATCCTTATAGATTATACAAGAATAGAAACTCACTTAAATATTATAAAAAATGGTATAACTTATGATGATTTAACTGACGAAGAAAAAAATGAATACGAAAATACTTTTACTGATGAAGATGGATATTTACCTCCAAAAATAGAACCAATAGAAATTAATAAAAAAGTATTTAATGATGACACAATCAAAAAAGTATTAAATATTTTGATGACAAACGGTTTAAAAGTTGATTATGGAAATAAAATTGGCAAAACAATAATTTTTGCAAAAAACCATAAACACGCAGAAAAAATATTAGAAATATTTAACAAAGAATATCCAATATTATTAAATCATGCTGAAGTAATTGATAATTACATAAATTATTCATCTAATGCTATTGATAATTTTTCTGACGCAACTAAACTACCTCAAATTGCAATATCTGTTGATATGCTTGATACTGGTATTGATATACCAGAAATATTAAATCTCGTATTTTTTAAACAAGTTAAGAGTAAAGCAAAATTTTGGCAGATGATAGGCAGAGGCACAAGAACTTGCAAAGAATTAATTGACGGTGAAGATAAAAATAAATTCTATATATTTGATTTTTGCGATAATTTTTCATTTTTTAATGAAAATAAAAACGGAGAAGAAGCCACAGAGACATTATCATTACAAGCTATGATATTCAATACAAAATTTACAATAGTTTCAAAACTGGGAGAATTAGAATTTCAAACAAAAGAGTTAATTGACTACAGAAAATCATTAATTGATTATTTAATATCAAAAGTAAAAGAATTAAATAAGAACAATTTTTCAATAAAACAACATATAAAATACATAGATTACTATTCCGTTGAAAACAACTATAACACCATATCCCTACAAGATTGCCAAGATGTTAGAGAAGAATTAGCACCTCTTATATACCCTGATAATGATGAAATAAATGCCTTACGTTTTGATTATTTGTTATACATTTTAGAATTAGATTATATACGCAAAAAAAATAATAAAAAAGCCAAGAATGATTTAATTAAAAAAGTAAAAAATATTTCTAATATTTCAAATATACCTGAAATTATGGTTCAAGCAGAATTAATAAACAAAATATTACATACTGATTATATAAACGATGCAAATATTAATGATTACGAGCATATTAGAAAAAATATTCGTAACCTCATCAAATATATTCCTAATAAGTATAAAAAATACGACACAAATTTTACTGATGAAATTATTGATATAGAAATAATAGATTCTCAATTACAAGATGATGAATTAGAAGATTATAAATCAAAAGTAGAAAACTATATTAGAGAAAATATAGATAATGAAATATTTATGAAACTAAAAAATAATGAACCTATATCAAATAATGATATTGAAAATTTAGAAAATATCTTTTGGAATGAGCTTGGTTCTAAAGAAGAGTATAAATCTATTTATGGAGATAAACCGTTAGGTGAATTTATTAGAAATATTACTGGTTTAGATATTGTTGCTGCAAAAAATGCTTTTGCAGATTTTTTAAACAACTCTTGTCTTAACAGCAATCAAATATATTTTATAAACCAAATAATAGAATATATTGTATGTAATGGTTTATTAATAGATTTTTCTGTTTTACAAGATTCTCCTTTTTCTGATAGAGGCAGTATTATAGATTTATTTCCAGATTTAAATTTGTGGAATAGCTTAAAATCAAAAATTGAAGAAATAAATAATAATGTGTTAGTAGCTTGATTTGTCTATTATATCAATACTAAATAAAATTAATACACAACAAAAAACTACTTCTAAAAAATTTACAGAATTTAACTTTGATATTATCGGAGCGACTGGATTTGAACCAGCGACCACACCCACCCCAAGGGTGTACGCTACCAAGCTGCGCTACGCCCCGATTAAAAAAGTTAATAAAAAAAGCCGTCAAGAATACTTAACGGCAAAAATATCGGGGCGACAGGATTTGAACCTGCGACCCTCTGTTCCCAAGACAGATACGCTACCACCTGCGCTACGCCCCGATTAGAGATAAATTTATACTACTATAATATTAATATGTCAATCATTAAATTTAATTTATCAAATTTTTTTTACTATCATACTTGTTAACTAAAAAGCAAAATACATAATATTAATTTTAAAAAGAACAAATTAAACTTTGATTTATCTAATAAATAGATTATAATTTGTTATGGAGGCGTTATTATGAAAAAGATAATAATTTCTTGTTTAATTATTGTTGGATTATCAACTATTTCATTTGCCCAAAAAGCACCAAAAGGGCCAGATGGTGCAGGTTATTACGGTTGTTGTTGCTGTGGTCCATGTGATATGGGTTATGGCCCTATGGGAAAAAAAGGTCCTAAGGGTCCAGATGGGAAAGGTCCAAAAGGTAAACCAGTTCCAGCTGAAGAATCAACAGTTAAATCAGCAAAAGATGCTAAAGCAATGGTAGAAGCATACGTTAAAGACAACTTTAAAGGATATAAAGTTGGTAATGTAGAAGAGTTTGATAGCAGACGTGGTGGAAAAGCATATTCTATTGATGTTACTGATGCTAGTGGCAACAAAGCAGTATTTCATATAAACCCATGGGGAAGAATTGTTGGTCCATTTTTTTCAAATCAATAACTTAAAATTATTTTACAATTAATCAAATAGCCATCTTTTATAGGTGGCTATTTTTTATATATCTTGCAGACTATAGTAATATATGGTATTTAATAAATATAATTTTCTTAATTAGGTTATAAGCCATTATGAGTATTAAAATACCTTTTAGTATCAAAAATCTGCTTGATAATTCAAAATTAGATGCCGTTATTATAGACGAAAATTTTTCTACTGTTTGGTATAATAATTCTTATGGCAAAAATTTTAAACCTTTTAAAAATATAGATGATTTCGTTAACCAACTTAACGATTTTAATAATGAGGAATTAATAAATTTTATTTCTTCTAATGAAGATAAAATTTCTAAAAATAGCTATACATTAATAAAATCAAAATTAAAAGTTGATAATGTATGTTTAATAACGATTATACCAAATGATTATATTTTCAATGAAATAGATTACGGTGTTTATAAATCATTTTTTAATATCTATAATCGCCCTTTCATAATATTTAGTTATCCAGACGGCAAAATTTTTGATACAAATAATTATTTATTATCTTTATGTGGTTTACCTAAAGAGCATTTTTTAACTATGAATATTAAAGATGTTTTAAGTGAAGGTGAAGTTACTTGTATAGAAAATTATCTTAATGAAGATACTCCTTATAATAAACCTTTTTTAAGTTA
>JAZSQT010000061.1:0-22152 GCA_045538075.1 Mucispirillaceae bacterium | reverse complement strand
TACTGTGTTATTTATATCATAAGATTAATGTTATAGAATAATGTTCATTTTTTTATGGAGTAAAATTTTGTAGGCGTTAATTTTTTATAAATTATTGAGAATATTAAGTAATATTTTAATTAAATCAAAACTTAATAAAATTACTATTAAAGAAAATTCTGTATATTTTTCATTTTATAAAGATGGAATTATTAATTTTGAGTATAGATGTTTGCCAACGCCATCATCTTTTTTCATTGTTGATAATATTTCTGGTATTGAAGCTGGGGCGTTATCGTCTTTATCTGGTGCAGTAGTTACAGATATAAAATCTTTTGGATACGAAAGAGCCGGCTATATTGAAGTTAAAAAAAGAAAACCAAGTGGAAAAATAGATACTTATAGATTAGTTTTAGAACCTATGGGAAATTATGCAAATTTTTTTCTTACAGATGAGGCAGATATAATTTTATACTCACTATCTTCAAGAAGCATAGATAAAGATAGAAATATTGGAGTCGGTAATAAATATATAAAACCTCGTGCCAATAAAAGATATAATCTTGATAACTACATTGAAAATATATCTTTCAACGAATTATCTGGATTTTATCCTACTTTATCAAAATATGCCGATAATATGGCAGAAAGAACTTCTTTTGATGAAGTCGTATCATTAATTAAATCGTCTTTAAAAGATGATGACTTTTTCTATATTGATAAATCAAATAAAGTTATTCCTTTTCCTATAGATGATTATATTAACAAGATAACGTATAAAGAATTAGGTAATTATTTTTTAGTGAAAAATACGCCTAATCAAATTAAATCATCATTAAATTTAACGAAAATCTTTCTAAAAAAGACTGAAAAATACAGCAAATTAAAAGAAAAATTAGAAAAAGAATTATTATTAGCCCTTGATTATGAAAAATATTTTAAAGAAGCAGAATTAATTAAGTCAAATTTGCATATAATAAAAGGAGGAGGTAGTTACATTTTTAAATCATATCAAAATAATGTAGTTGAAGAAGTGCCTTATACTGTTGATTTTAACGAAAATATGCAATTAAAAGCAGATAAATTATATAAAAAATCTGCAAAATTAAAAAAATCTATTGAAATTATTAAAGATAGACTTGAAGAAACGAAACAAATAATAGAATCTGCTTACGAGCAAATTTATTTTATTGAAAATAGTAATTCATTAGATGAAATTATTGCTTATGAAAATATACTCAAAAAAAATAATACCAAGAGTTTAAAGAAAGATAAGCATAATAGTCATTGTTCTTTTTATAAAAAAGAATTTGATGGATATAAAATTTTTATAGGACGAAACTCTCTATCTAATCATGAATTAGTGTTTCATTATGCAATAGATAGTGATATATGGTTTCACGGAAGAAATATACCATCAAGCCATATTATATTAAGGTTAGATTCTGGAAAAGAAATTTCTGAAGATATTATTAAACAATGTGCTTCTATTGCAGCAGGATTATCAAAATTTAAAAAAGAAAACAAGGTAGATGTTGATTATACTTTTAGAAAATACGTTACAAAACCAAAAAATACTCCAATAGGATTTGTAACTTATAAAAATTTTAAAACGATAACAGTTAAACCAATGGAAGAAGATATGTTAAAGAAGTTATTTTTTTAGATAAGTGAACTGAATTTATTGAAAAACTGTCTTTTTTGTGATATTTAAAAAGGTTAATATTTTATAATTTGGAGTAATAAACTTTGAAAAAAGTATATTTATTTATTCTTTTCACTTTTTTATCAACTTGTAATTTATACGCTCAAATTTCTGTTCCAGATTATTCTTTTACAGGAAAAGAGATTACTGGTTTCAAAGTGCAACCAAGTTATACATCTGTTAATTTCAATTTTAAACTGCCTAGCAAAATGGACGTTTATATCCAAGAAATAAAGTCAGAATTTACTGTATCTGACAAGCAAGATTATTCTGCAAAAGAACCAAGTATGATATATTCAAACCAAGTAGGAACATCTTTATCTTCTATATTTGTTGGAGCAAAAGCATATAGAAATAATATAGTAAAAATGTTTTTACAAGATAAATTTATAGATGTTGTTGCTTCTTACGAGAAATATAAAGAAAAACTTGAGAATACTGATTTTTTTAATGAAACTACATTATTGTATGGCTTAAGTTTATACAAAACTGGTTCTCATATACAGTCGTATAATGTATTAAAAAGTTTAGCAGTTTCAGATAATCCTTATACAGAAATTGCTCAAGATACATTGTTTCATAAATTGTATGAGTTAAATAAAACTGATTTATTGGAAGAATTAGCAAATGAAGTTAAATCTTATTCTGCTTTCAGTCTTGCAATTTGGTTAAGATATTTAAATGATAATAATAAATATGAAGAAATTATAAAACATCTTGATAATAATGCTGATTTTGAAAAAACTTATCCAGAATTTATAAATTTGCGTGTATCATCGTTATATTTTTTAAATAATTATCAATTAGTTGCATCATTTGAACCAATGATGAAAGATAAACCTACTTACTATTTAACGATAGATTCAATGATAATGATTGGAAAAGTAGATGAAGCAATTAAAATTTTATCTTCATTAGAAGATTCTGAAATAAAAAAAATTCTTTTAACAAAAGCAGATATTGCAAAAAATGACTTTAAGTCGGCAAGTGATAAATTAAAATTTATCAATAATGATAAAGAATTATTAGCATTACTTTTTTATACTGTAACAAATAAATTTGATAAAATTACACCAGATTTTTTATTGAACTTTCATTTTAAATCTAAGCAAAATAATGATTATATTAATTTTTATAGAGGTTTAAAATATTTGTCTGATAAAAAATATGTTGATGCGTTAAAATCTTTTTCTCTCGTTATTTTTAATAAATCAATGGTGGTAGATTCTTATTTTTATCAAGGAATGGCGTCAATTTATATTGATACATCAAGGGCAGCATGGAATTATAGAAAATATATTGATAACGGAACTGATTCAGAAAAAATTATGTTATCAAAATTTATGTTGGCTCAAATTAATTATTTAAATAACAATTTAGACGATGCTTTAATGTTGATTGATGATTGTAACCAAGAATACTGTTATCGTTTAAAAGGTGATATATATATAGCAAAAGGTATGGATAAAGAAGCTCTTGATGTTACTGGCAATTTAAAAGACGATAGAGCAAGACTTATTAAAGCAAATGCTTATTATAATTCAAGTGAGTATAGTAAAGCATTAGGCGAATTAGTTAAAATAAAAAATAAATCACCAGATTCAGAATATTTATTAATGATGAGTTTATTTAAAAATAAAAGATACGATGATGCAATTAAAATTCTTGAAAAAAATAAGAAAGACCCTCGTATTTTTGGAGCTGGTATAGACCAACTAATTTTAGCAGGATATACAAAAAAAGCATTAGCTTATATTGATACAATGAAAGATTTGCCTCCTGATTATCAAGTAGAGCGTGCAAAATTGTTACAAGCTGAAAAAAAATATAAAGAAGCAGAAAAAGTATATAATAATTTATTGAAAAATAATGAAAAAATATATGAAAGTATGTCTGGCTTATTTCAAATTAGCCAAATCAATGGTAATACTAAAGATTTTATAGCAAAATCGGCTGATTTTATTGAAAAAAGTAAAGATTTTGAAAATAAAGATTTATTATTATCGCAATTTGCAACGTATGCAATGGATTTAAAAGAACCAAATCTTGCAATTAGATACGTGAATTATTTTATTGATAATTATAAAAAATCACCTTATTTATCTGATGTTTATATGACAAGGGCAAGACTTTTTAAATTTACGCAAAGATACGAAAACTGTGTAAGCGACGCTGATTCAATAATATCATTAGGAAAAGATAACGGCGAAGCGATGTTTATAAAAGCAGAATGTTTAGAATATATTAATAAAAATAAAGCAGTTGAAATATATAAAACAATGGCCGTTGATAATGGACGTTTTAATCAGCCTGCTTTAGGAAGATTAATAATACTTTCTGATAATCCTGATGAAATTTTATCATCTGCAATTAAAATGAAAGATATTTCTCCTGATATTTATAAAAAAGGTATTATAAGATTTCTTGAAATAATTGATACTCCATCATTTGAAACTCATAAACAGTCTATATTTGAGTTAACTCATAGTGGATATAGCGATATTTCATCTGTAGCATTATGGCGTATCGGTATGTATTATGCAGAAAAAAAAGATTATGAAAAATCTGCTCAAAGTTTTTTGAAAGGATACTACTTGTTTCCTAAGGAAGAATATGCCGTTAAAAATTTAAAAGGTGCAAGATGGACTTACGAAACAAGAAAAATGAAGCTACAAAAAGACAATATTAATAAATTATTAGATACTTATAATATTAAAAATAGTGAATCAAAAGATAAAAAAGAAAATAGCAGTAAATCAATAAATAAAGAAAATAATAAAAAATCTATAAATAAAGACAAGAAGAGTAAAGATAATAACAAAAAAGCAGTAAAAAAAGATAATAAAAAATAATAAAAACGTTCTAATATGTGGAGGTAATTTTATGTTTGAAATTTTTGTAAAAGGTGGTATCACAATGTATCCGATACTACTTTTATCAATAATATCGTTAGCTATTTTTTTGGAAAGATTGTTTGTATTAAGGAGAGAAAACTATATTCCTAAAGAATTTGAAGAAAAGTTAGTTAATTCTTTAAAGAAAAAAGATATTAAAGAGGCAAAACTTTTATGTGAAAATAATAAATCATCTATTAGTAATGTGTCATTATCAATAATTTCAAATACTGATTTACCTCTTACAAGATTGCTTGAAGTAGCAGATGAGGCAGGAAGAAGAGAAGTAGTAAAATTAGAAAAGTATCAACCTTTATTACAGACGATAGTTGCTATAGCACCTCTTTTAGGGCTTTTAGGAACTGTTTTTGGAATGATTAAAATATTCAATGTAATTGCTATGCAAGGAGCAGGTCAAGCACAAGATTTATCTGCAGGTATTGCTGAGGCTTTAATAACTACTGCAGCAGGTCTTATAGTGGCAATCCCAACGCAGATTTTTTATCATATTGTAAGAAATCGTGCCGATAGCATTGCAAGTGAATTAGAAAAATCTGCATCAAATATTATGAATCTTATCTTTAAAGAGGATGTAGAATAATGAATTTTCGCAATAAAAAACAGTTTTCAAATGGTGGAGGTATAAATATTACGCCGTTAATAGACGTAGTATTTATATTACTTTTATTTTTTGCAGTAACAACTTCTTTTATCACGACTTCTTCAATAAAAGTTGATTTACCTAAAGCAAAAGGCGAAGCCGTTGAACAGAAAAAGAATATACGTATAGCAGTAGATAATAAGGGAGCATTATATCTTGAAGGAAACAAGATTAATGATAGCGAACTTGAAGGAAAGTTATCTTTATTAAAAGAAAGTAATCCAGATGCATTAATAGTGATTGAAGCCGACGAAAAAGCATTACATGGAAAAGTTATATTTGTAATGGATACTGCAAGAAGTGTTGATTTTATTCGTTTTGCTATAGCTACAGAGGAGAAATAATCTTTTGAAACTATTTGTATCTGTCTTGATTTTATCGGCAATAATACATATTGGCATATTGTTACTACCAGCTTGTTTTAAAGTTAATGAACCTAAAAAACAAGTAGTAGTGGAGTTGCATCAAATTGAAATTCCTAAACCAAAACCTAAAACAAAAAAACAGGCTAAACAGCAAAAACAAGTATCAAAAGAAACAAATAATAATCAAGCTGGGATAAAAAATACTAAACCTCAGGAAAAAGTAAAAGCCTATGAACCAGCACAATTGCCGACAGATTTTACAGTGCCTAATATATCAGTTCCAAAATCATTGACAGATGTAGAACCAGAGCTTTCAACACCGTCATCTATTCAGACGCCTAAAAAAAATATAAATAATACTCAACAAGGTAAAACTTTTAGTAAAGAATTGGCTTCTCTTGAAGCTCAAAAAAGCAATATAGATAACAAAAATAAAGAAAAAGAAAATGCAAATTCAAAAAAAGCAAAAATAGAAAGCGTAGGTCAAATATATACCTTTGATGTTTTACCATCAAATAATAGAAGTTTAAGTTACGTGCCACCAGAGCCTGAATTTGCATTAGAAAATGATGCTAAAGTTACTATAAAATTTTCAATAGATAAAAATGGGAATACTTCAGAAATTATATTTATTACAAGAAACGATAGTCGTGTAGAAAAATTAGCTTACGATTACGTTAGATTAATGCGTTTTGAGGCAGTTTTACATGATGAAAAGGATACTGCTCAAATTACATTATCATTTAAAGTAAGAAAATGATTTTTATATTAAAAAGGTAAATTTTAATATTATATGACGAACTTTTTATTTAGTATTATGAGGTCTGGATTAGGAGTCCTTGTAAGTAGAATTTTTGGTTTAATTAGAGATATAGCTGTAGCAAAAGTTTATGGAGCTACAGGTCTTACAGATATATTTTTTGTAGCTTTTGCTATACCAAATCTCTTTAGGCAACTTTTTTCAGAAGGTGCTATGTCATCGGCGTTTATGCCTTTTCTTGCTGATAAGTTTAAAAAAGGTGGGTTAAAAGCTCAAAATGCTTATTTAACTCAATTGGTTCTATTTCAAATAGTTATAATTACTTTTATTTGCATTGTTATTATGTTATTGGCAAGTTATGTTATGAAACTTTTTATTCCAGGATATACAGATAATCCAGAACTTTTTGCAAAAGGAGTAGAAATATTAAGGGTCGTAATGCCTTTTTTATTGTTTATAAGTTTATGTGGAATGTTTGCTGGCTTTTTAAATATTCATAGAAGTTATTTTATTCCTTATGCTTCAAGTGCTTTATGTAATATTTTAATGATTATAGGAGCATGGTTTGGATATAAAAATTCTGGCGATATAATGTATCTTGCTTGGGGTGCTGTTCTTGGTAGTATAGTTCAATTATTAATGGTTTATTTTTATTCTTTAATTTACGGCTTTAAACCTTATTTTGTAAAAAAGTTAGATGAAGCAGTGAAAAAAACTTATATGTTACTAATTCCATCAATGGCTGGAGTAGGTATTAGTCAACTAAATTTTCTTGTAGGTAGAATTATTGCATCTTATTTGCCATACGGAAGTATATCTTGGCTATTCTATTCTAATAGGCTTTTTCAATTTCCTTTAGGAGTTTTTTCTGTTGCTATAGGAACTGTGTCATTAACTGAATTATCTAAAGCAAGAGCAGATGGAGATATTATAAGAAGAAATAGTCTGATTAATAAGGCAATATTTTCATTATTAATTATAATTATTCCAGCTACAATAGGTTTAGTTAGTTTAGCTCCAGAAATAACATCTTTGATATACGAAAGAGGTGCTTTTAGTGATAAAGATGTTATTGGCACTTCTCAAGCATTAAAAATGTATGGAATTGGACTTATATTTTTTTCATTTGTAAACGTATTAACAAGGGTTTTTCATGCAGATAAAGATACAAAAACGCCAGTAAAATGTGCTTTTGTGTCTTTCGTTGTTAATATTATTTTTAATTTAATACTAATGAAACCATTAGGTCATATAGGCATAGCATTAGCCTCATCTATTGCAGCTATGATTAATTCAATGATTTTATATTATTTAGTGCCAGATTATAAATTTTCATTTAAAGATAATAAGAAATTTTTAGGAAAAATATTATTTGCCAATATAATAATGCTAATATTTATTGCTATTTCAAAATATTATAATATTTATGTTATAATAACTATTTTTATATGTATATTAGTATATTTTATGGCTTTACGTGTTATGGGAATAAATATTTTTAGGGTTTTAAGATGATATTATGTGTCCAAAGGGTAAAATCATCATCAGTAAAAGTTGATGATAAAATTGTTGGTGAAATAGATAAAGGTTTATTAGTTTTCGTAGCTATTGAAAAAAACGATAAAGAAGATTATATTAAATGGGTAGCTGATAAACTTGTAAATATGCGAATTTTTGAAAATGAAAATTCTAAAATGTCTAAATCTGTTAAAGATATAGATGGTTCAATTTTAATAGTTAGTCAGTTTACTTTAGCTGGAAATGTTTTAAAGGGCAGGAGACCAGATTTTACTAATGCTAATAGCCCAGAAATAGCAAATAAGTTTTATAATGATTTAATTACTGAAGTAAAGTTAATACTTGGTGAAAACAAAGTTGCCACAGGTATTTTTGGTGCTGATATGGAAGTATCAATAATTAATGATGGTCCAGTTACTATTTTATTGGAGAAAAGAGATTGAATAAAAATTTAGAAATAGCTGTCGTTACAGTAACACCACTTTTAGAAAATTGTTACATATTGCATAATGGTAGTGATGCAGTAGTATTTGACCCTGGTGGAGATTACCATAAAATAAAGAGTTTTCTTACGAATAATAACTTAAATGTAAAATATATTTTAGCAACTCATGGACATTTTGATCATACTGGTGCAATAGCTGAAATAAAAGAAGATTATAATGCAAAGTTTTATATTCATAAAGATGATATGGTGTTAATTGATAAGGGTGCTACTCACTCTGCAATATACGGTGTTGGCGTTTATAAAAAGCCTATTCCAGATGTATTTCTTAATGATGGAGATATAATTGAAGAATTAGGCGTTAAAATAAAAGTAATTCATACTCCTGGGCATACTGCTGGTGGTGTATCTTTTTTAATTGAAGAGTTAAATATTTTAATAAGTGGCGATACATTGTTTTATGAATCAATAGGTAGAACAGATTTTGAAACGAGTAATCATAGTGATATAATTAATTCTATAAGGAATAAATTATATAAACTTAATGATGATATAAATGTTTTACCTGGACATGGAAATTCAACTACAATAGGATACGAAAAGATTAATAATCCTTTTGTTAAGTTGTAAATTGATTTGTATCATTGACTTATATTTGATAAATACATATATTATGTTTATATGCTAAAATTTTTTGTTGATACTTCAAGCGACTATCTTTCGTTAGTTTTAACCTCCAATAAGGAGGTTTTATCATCTATACGAATATTAGCTGGTCGTAAAATGAGTGAAGAAATTCTCGGTCAAATCAATAATATTATTTCAGTATCACAGATTAGTATAAGTGATATAGATGAATTTTACGTTGTTACTGGGCCTGGTTCTTTTACTGGTGTCAGAATTGGCGTTGCTATGGTAATGGGAATTGCTGAAGGATTGTCTAAAAAATGCTACGGTATAACAAGTCTTGATTGTGGTGCAATTACTTCTGGCTTAGATGTATGTAGTGTTGCAGTTAGGTTAAAGGGTGATTTATTTGCCATTAGAAAATATAATTTTAAAGAAAATATTTTTTCTGATTATTTTTGTGATACTATAAGTAATGATGAAATGAATAAATATATTATCATTAATTCAGATAAACAATCTAATATTGCTTTAGAAAAAGTTGCAATAGACGATAGACATATAATGTTTAAAGATAAATGTGAACCTTTATACTTAAGAAAATCAGAGGCAGAACTTAATATTGATAAGAAACGCATTAATAGATGATATTGATTTTATTGAGGAAATAGAAAAATCATCTTTTGAAACTCCATGGAGTAGAGTTAGTCTTGAAGTTGAGTTTTATAAAGATTATTCAAAGATGTTTATTTATGAAATAGATAGTATTATTGTAGGTTATATTATTATTTGGGACTTAGGTAAAGAGTGGGAGTTAGTAACATTAGCTGTTTCAAAAGAATATAGAAGAATGAAAATTGGAACTAAGTTGTTAGAATATGCTCTTAAATTATCAGATAGTAATTCTATTTGGAGATTAGAAGTAGATTGTAAAAATAAAGAGGCAATAAGTTTATATAAAAAGTATAATTTTAATATTGTAGGAGAAATCAGCAATTATTATGGTCAATATAAAAATGCCTATAGAATGTTACGTCATACAAATGTGGTATAAGGGGTAAATTATGATAGTTGAAAATGAAGAGTTAATTAAAGAATTATGTGTTAGTAATCACGAATTTCACAAATTATTTGAAGAGCATATTCGTTTTGAACAAGATTTAGAAGCACTTTATAGCTTAAAATATTTTCCACCAGAAGTGGAACAAAACATTAAAGATATTAAAATTTTAAAATTACGTGGCAAAGATAAAATGCACCGTATTATTGAAGAATACAAGCAAAGCCGAAGTATTTAATGGAGGATGTAATGGATAAAAGGAAGTTTTTATTTACTTCTGAATCAGTTACAGAAGGTCATCCAGATAAAATGGCAGACCAAATTTCAGATGCAATTCTTGATGCGATACTTGAGAAAGATCCATTTTGTAGAGTGGCTTGTGAAACAATGTTGACTACTGGATTAGTAGTTGTTTCAGGTGAAATAACTACATCTACTTATGTAGATATACCTTTAATTGTTAGACAAACTGTTGAAGATATTGGATATGTAAGGGCAAAGTATGGCTTTGATTATAAAACTTGTGGAGTTATATCTACAATCAATCATCAGTCTCCAGATATTGCTATGGGTGTTGATAGTGGTGGTGCTGGAGATCAAGGTATAATGTTTGGTTATGCTTGTGATGAAACTCCAGAATTAATGCCGTTACCTATTACTTTAGCCCATAAATTGTCAATGAAATTATCAGAAGTCCGTAAAAAAGAAATTTTGCCTTATTTGAGACCAGATGGAAAATCTCAAGTAACAATAGAGTATAATGGATTTGAACCAGTTAAAGTTGATACAGTAGTTGTTTCATCTCAACATTCAGAAGATATAAATATGGATACACTAAGGCAAGAAGTTATAGAAAAAGTTATTAAACCAGTATTGCCTGAAAATTTATTTAAAGAAAATGAAAGCACTATACATATTAATCCAACAGGTCGTTTCGTTATTGGTGGGCCAATGGGTGATTGTGGTCTTACTGGTCGCAAGATTATTGTTGATACGTATGGTGGTATGGGTCATCATGGTGGTGGAGCATTTTCTGGTAAAGATGCTACAAAAGTTGACCGTTCAGCTGCTTATGGAGCAAGATGGGTAGCAAAAAATATAGTTGCTGCTGGTATAGCAAAAAGGTGTGAAATTCAACTTGCTTATGCAATAGGGGTTGCAGAGCCAGTATCAATATTTGTCAACACTTTTGAGACTGGGTCTATTCCAGATAGTGAAATAGAAAAAATTATTAGTAAAGTTTTTGATTTAACACCAAAAGGATTAATTTCTTCATTAGATTTAAGAAAACCTATATATAGAAATACTGCTGCTTACGGCCATTTTGGTAGAAAAGAATTTACTTGGGAAGACACTAATAAAGTATCAGAGATTAGAGAGCTTGCAGGTAAATTAGGGAGTTAAAAATGTCAAATTATGATATTAAAGATATTTCTCTTGCTCCGTTAGGAAAGAAGAGAATTTTATGGGCAGATAAAGATATGCCAGTTCTTGCAGATATTAGAGCAAGATTTGAAAAAGAACAGCCTTTTAAGGGCTTAAAAATGTCTTGTTGTTTACACGTTACGGCAGAAACAGCAAATTTAATGAGAACTGTTAAAGCTGGTGGAGCTGATGTTGTTCTTTGTGCATCAAATCCTCTTTCTACTCAAGATGATGTTGCAGCAAGTTTAGTAAATGATTTTGGTATATCAGTATATGCAATAAGAGGCGAAGATAACGAAACTTATTATAATCACTTAAATGCTGCAATAAATCATAAGCCAAATATCACTATGGACGATGGTGCAGATTTAGTTAGTGAAATACTTAAAAAACATCCAGAATTATATGATTATATTATAGGCTCAATGGAAGAAACAACTACAGGTGTTATTAGATTACGTGCTATGGAGAAAGATGGCGTTCTTAAATTTCCTGTTATTGCAGTTAATGATGTTCAAACTAAATTTATGTTTGATAATAGATACGGCACAGGCCAATCAACTATTGATGGTATTATTAGAGCAACAGATGCGTTACTTGCTGGCAAAACTTTTGTTGTAGCTGGTTACGGTTGGTGTGGTAAAGGTCTTGCTGATAGGGCTAGAGGAATGGGTGCCCATGTTATTGTTACAGAAGTAGATAATATCAAAGCACTTGGTGCTGTTATGGACGGTTTTAGGGTAATGCCTATGTCAGAAGCAGCAAAAATTGCAGATATAATTTGCACTGTTACTGGCGATATACATGTAGTTAGAGAAGAACATTTTAAAGTAATGAAAAGTGGTTGTTTAGTTGCTAATTCTGGTCATTTTGACGTAGAGTTAGACCTTGTTGCACTTAAAAAAATTGCATCAAAAGTTGATAAAGATATTCGTAAAAATGTTGATGCGTATTATTTAAGTGATGGAAAAGTTATTAATATTTTAGGTGAGGGTAGGTTAGTTAACCTTGCTTGTGCAGAAGGTCATCCAGCTTCTGTTATGGATATGAGTTTTGCAACACAAGCATTATCGTCTGAATATGTAGTTAAAAATAAAGGAAAATTAGATAAAAAAGTTTATGTTTTACCAAGTGAAGTTGAGCAAAGTATAGCTGCTACTAAACTTGCAACTATGAATGTATCAATAGACGAATTAACTGAAGAACAAATTAAATACTTAAACTCTTGGGAAGCTGGAACTTAATAATGTCAAGTGTAGATTATCTTATTATCGGTGCAGGTCCTGCTGGGGTCTGTGCCGCTAATATTTTAGCAAAAACTGGTAAAAAAACAGTAATTGTTAGCAAAAATTTAGGTGGCACTTTTTGTTTTGATGGTAGGGTAGTATTAAATTCTCTGCTTCATATATCTTCTCTCTATGATAAACATAAACAAGCTATGCAGTTTTTTAGTGATGTTCCTACAAGTCCTGCAAAAATAGATTTTAAAAAAGTAAAAAAATACGTTGATAGTGCAAGTATGCGAATTTGCAAAGCCTTTAGTAGTGAAATGGAAGACAATGGCGTTGAATTTATTGAAGGACAAGCACAATTTTCTGATAAAAATAAAATTACTATTACAAAAAGTGATGATAGTAAATTAGAATTAACTTTTAAAAAATGTATTCTTGCAACAGGTTCTGTTCCAAAAAAATTAGATATATTAAGTGGTGCAAAATCTTTTAAAATATCAACAATATTAAATTATGAAACAGTGCCAGCTAGTGTAGTTATTATAGGTGGTGGGTTAGTTGGAACAGAAGCTGCGACTTTTTTTTCAAGATTAGGTTCAAAAGTTACTATTTTAGAAAAAAGTGAAAGAATATTAAAAGGTGTTGACCAAGTTATTATAAAAAAATACGAAGATGTTTTAAAAAAGAAAGATATTGATATAGTTACTAATGTAAATATTGATAGAATTGAAAGAATAGGACAAAAATACGTAATTTTATATAACGATACAAAGGTTGAAAGTGAAGAAGTGTTTTTATGTATAGGTAGAACTCCATACATTGATAACCTTAATTTAGAAGTTGCAGGAATAACTTTAAATGACGGTATTCCAAATTATAATCCAGATTTAACTACAGACAATAAAGACATTTATCTTGCAGGAGATATTACTGGATTACGTATGTATTCTGGTTGGGCTTTTCATTCTGCTGAGATTGCAGCAAAAAATATATTAGGCAGTAACTTAAAATATACATCAAGTGTAGCTTCAACAATATTATCTGCTGATCCAGAAATTGCTTGTATTGGTATTAATGAAGAAGAGGCAAAAAAAACTGGATATAATTATGGCATAATTAAATACAATTTTGGTGATATTCATAAATCGGCAATGCCTAGTGCATCTCCATTATTTACGAAAGTTATATGGGATAAAGAAACTAAAAAATTTCTTGGTATGCAAGCAATTGGGCAAATGGCAATAGATATAGTATCTGATTTTTCTATTATGATTCAAGCAGGTATTACGATAGATAAAGCGTCAGATTATATATATACAAGTCCGATTTTTTATGAATTAATTTCAGAGTTAATGGAAAAAATAAAATGAGAAAAATAGTTGGTATTTTTAGGTTTATATACGTTGTAATTGAAGTATTATGGTTTTGTATAAAAGGTCATATAGCTGGATTTTTTACAAATAAAGAGTTGTTTTATAGAAAACGTATTGGGAGAGAAGGTTTTAGAATATTAAAAAATCTTAATGCTACTTTGACTATAGAGGGCTTAGAAAATTTAGAAACAAATAAAACGTATATATTAATGGGTAACCATAGAAGTTATACAGATATTTTAGTTCTATTTTTAGCAATGGCTGTTGCAAAAAGAGAAGTTGTTTTTATGTCTAAAAAAGAGATTTTTAAAGTTCCTTTTTTAGGTGGTGCAATGAAAGCTCTTGGAATTATTGGCGTTGACAGGCAAGAATCATCTGAAGCATTTAAAAGTTTAATTAAAGCTATTGAAACAGTTAAAGAGGGAAAAAATTTAATAATGTTTCCAGAAGGAACTCGCTCAATAACTGGTGAGTTACTTCCTTTAAAAAGAGGTGGTTTCGTATTGGCTACGAGAGCAAAAATGGATATTGCTCCTTTTATTATTAATGGAACTGAAAAATTTATGCCTAAATCTGGTTTTGGTATATATCCAGCCCACGTTAATATAAAATTTTTGCCTATAATTTTTTCAGATGGATTGAGAGATAAGCAATTACTGGAACAAGTAGAAGTATCATTAAAAACAGCACTTAATGAAGTATGATAGATGTAATATTAGCATTAGGTTCAAATTTAGGTAATAGAATAGAAAATATTGAAACTGCTATAAATTATTTAAATAATTGCCTTATATTCAAAAAAGTATCATCAATTTATATATCTCAATCATTACTTAAAGATAATCAAGATGATTACTATAATTGTGTATGTTTATATGAGACAGATTGTAGTATTACGGAATTATTAACGATAGTTCAAAATATTGAAAATAAAATGGGTAGAGATAAAACAACGGGCTTTTGGGGTGCAAGAAATATAGATATTGATATTGTAGATTATGATAATATTTCATATTTTTCTGAAAAAATTATTACGCCTCATAAAGAAATGCAGAATAGAAGTTTTGTTTTATATCCATTATTGGAAATATCAAATAATTATATTCACCCAATTACAAAAAAAAGTGTTAAAGATATGATTAATGAATTATCAGACGATTTAAATATACATAAAATAAATTATAAATTTAATTGTAAATAAATATTAAGTTATAGTTAAATTATTTTCTGATTTTTATGGTAAGTATTTTTATATGAAAATGGAAGTCAAATTTTAATGACTTCCATTTTTTATTACGTTTAAATTTTATTATTTACTAGTTTACGATTATAACAACACCTTTATAGTTATCATCAACGAATTTTTTAATTTGTTCAGATTTTAGAGCTTCTAATAAATCTTTAATTTCTTTTTTATCTTTATCCCTTTCTCTAATTGCTATAATATTACCAAAAGTATTTGCCGATGAAGAATCTTTACTTTCTGTAGCAAGGACACTATCTAAGATACCTGCCCCTAAAGCATAGTTTCCATTAATAACTCCAAAATCAAGGTCTGGTAAACTTGCTGGAATTTGAGCTGCTTCAAGAGGTTTAATTACAACTTTTTTAGGGTTTTCTAAAATATCTAATTCAGTTGCTTCAAATGCTGCCTCTGGTTTTACTTTTATGATACCTAAAGTATCAAGTAACCATAAAGCTCTTGCACCATTTGTAGGGTCGCTAGGAATGCCTATAACTGCACCTTCTTTTATATCTGTAAAATTTTTATGTTTATGAGAATATAATCCTAACGGTTCAAAATGAATAATTCCAGCTGATACAAGATTATTTTTTAATTTATTTTTCTTATTAAAATCTTCTAAATAAGGTGTATGTTGAAAATAGTTTGCATGAATATCGCCATTATCAAGGGCGTTATTAGGCATAACGTAATCATCAAATTCAATTATTTCAAGATTGTATCCTTTATTTTTTAATACATCTTTGACTTGCGATAAAATTTCTGCATGAGGAGTAGGAGATGCACCAACTTTAATTGTAACTAATTCTTCTGCTACTTTTTGCGAAGAATTATCTGTAGATTGGTTGTTCTGTTTTTTGCATCCAATAATAAAAACTCCAGACAAAACAACGATAGTTAATAATAAAAATAATTTTTTCATTAAAATCTCCTTATTTAATTATTTTTTTATCTGATTTAGCTGCAGCCCAATTAGAAACCCACTGTATTAAAAATACTAATATTATAAGTAAGATAACAGTTGAATACATAACATCATCTTGATACCTTTGGTATCCAAATCTAAAGGCAAGGTTACCTAAACCACCGGCACCTACAGCACCAGTAATTGCTGTATAACCAAGAATTGTTATAGTGCTAATTGATAACCCACGTAGTAAACTTGGCATGCTTTCAACTAACATTACTCTTGTAATAATTTGCATATTTGATGCACCCATACATTTAGAGGCTTCAATTACACCTCTATCTACTTCTTCTAAACTTTGCTCAACAACTCTTGCAACAAAAGGAGTTGCAGCAAGAATTAATGGGACATTTGCAGCAGTAGCTCCAATACTTGTGCCTGCAATAAACCTTGTAAAAGGTATAACAAAAATCATTAAAATAATAAAGGGAATACTACGGCCTATATTTACAATCCAGCCAAAAATATAGTTAAAGGTAGGTGATTCAGCTATTGCATTTCTTTTAGTAATAGTTAATACAACGCCCATTGGAACGCCAAATAAATAAGAGAAAAATGTTGATACAAGGGTCATATATAATGTATCAATAGTGCCTTGAATAAGTAGAGGACCATATTTTATAAAAAATTCTTCCATTTTATATACCTTCAGTAATTCCTAAAAGAAGTTTAGTTATATCGCTTTTAGGGTTATTAAAAATTTCTTTAGTATTGCCTTGCTCAACAAAAATTCCACCATCTATTACGGCAATTTTATTGCATATTGCTCTTACAACGCCTATTTCATGGGTAATTATTATTATAGTTGTATTTAATTGTTTGTTAATATCTTCAAGTAGTGATAATACTTGTTTAGTAGTTAGTGAATCAAGGGCACTAGTTGGTTCATCACAAAGCAATACTTTTGGATTAGTTGCTAAAGCACGTGCAATAGCAACCCTTTGCTTTTGACCACCAGAAAGTTGAGCAGGATAAGATTGTGCTTTATCAGATATTTTTACTAATTCTAAAAGATTTTTAACTCTTTCGTCTATTTCTTTTTTAGGAACACCAGCAATTTTTAAAGGGAATGCAATATTATCTGCTGCAGTTTTTTGCATAAGTAAATGGTAGCCTTGAAAAACTACACCCATTTGCCTTCTTGCACTTCTTAATTGTTCACCTTTTAATGATAAAATATCTGTATCATCAATAAATATTTTGCCTTCATTAGGTTCTTCAAGTAGGGTAATACAACGAAGGAGTGTAGATTTACCAGCACCACTCATACCTATTATGCCAAAAATATCTCCGTTATTTAAAGAAAAATTAATGCCATTTAAAGCTGTGAAATAACCGTCTTTATTAGAAAAAATTTTTTTTAAGTTATCTACTTTTATCATTATTTATCCAAACACTAAAATAAGTATATAGTATGAAGTTTAAATATCATTACGTCAACAAAAAAAGAAGGTCGCCATTATGACGACCTTCTTAATTGAAAATTAGTTGTAGTTATTAAAATTTATTCTTATTAACTTCTGCAATAACGTTTTTTGCTAATAAATCAAGCTCATTACTAACTTCTCTTGAATCTTCTGCAATTCTTACGTTCTGATGAGTAACACTTTCAAGAGATGCAACTGCACTGTTAATTTGTTCAATTCCTAAAGTTTGCTCTTTAACAGATTCGCTCATTTCTGTAATTGATGATACAAGAATATTAGTATTGCTTTCAATTTCACCTAACGATTTAGTCGTTTGTTCTGCAAGTTTTCTAACTTCATCAGCAACAACGGCAAAACCACGTCCATGTTCTCCGGCACGAGCAGCCTCAATTGCAGCATTTAATGCAAGAAGGTTAGTTTGGTCTGCAATATCTTTAATTATTTTAACAACATTTTTAATATCTTCTGTTTGTTTAGTTACTGTTTCAGTTTTATCTGTTACGTGGTGCATTGAGTTACTAATATGGTCTAAGGCAGAACTAGTTTCAGCAAGGCTTGAGGCTTGTCCTGTAGCACCATCTGTAAGAGTGTTTACTGATTGTGATAAACTTTCTGCAACTTCTTGTATATGTTGAGAAATTTCTCTACGTTTGTTTAAAATATCTACCATACTTGCTTGTAATAAATTTACACTATTATAAAATGCTAAAACTTCACCACCTAAATTTTCGTGGGCATCGCAAGTTAATCTATAGTCATTATTAGTGTATAATTCTAAAATTTTTATACCATTACCAATGTATTTTGCAATTTCTCCCATTGCTTCATTTATTAATTCTGTTAAATAAACTAATGATGGATTGTGAGGAACTACATCAATTTTAAAACTTAAATTACCTTTTTTAATTTCTTCAACCATTCTAATAGTATGCTGAATTGCTTTATCATCTTGACGCATACCTGCTTGAACTTTTGCCATTGAGTTGTTTACTGCCTTACCAACTTTTCCCATTTCGTCATCACCGATAATTTTAATAGCTGGTGGCATTTGAGTTTCTTCATAGTTTACGTAAGATAAAAATTTAATAATTGTTTCTGTAACATTTTTTAATGGTTTCATAATTGCGTAACGTATTACGAAATAAGAGGCAATAATAACTAATAATGTGATTATAGCAATTCCTATTAATACGATAAAGGCTATTTGTTTATTAGAGCCAGTAAAATCACTAATTAATGCTTCAGATATTATGTAAAGTTCTAATGTGTCATTATATAATGATTTAGCTGTATATTCACCTAATGAACCATCGTATTCAATATCTCCATGTTTAGGAATATTGCTAAAGGCTGGGTTATTTAATATACTATTATCACCAACTATCATTTTGTTAAATTTTTTGTCTATAACGTATGTTTTTCCATGAGTAGAAATGCTTATTTTAGGTAACTGGTCATTTAATCTATCAAAAAAGTTTGTTAAATCATAGGCAACAAATAGAACACCAATAACAACACCTCTTGAATCAAAAATAGGCTCATAAGCAGACATATAGTCTTTGCCAAATAAATTAACACGTCCATAAAATATATCTTCACTTGATGAGGCGTTAGTTAATAAATCAAAAGCAGGGTGATTTTTTCCTAAAGTGGTTCCTAATACACGATTATTATCTAAATCTCTTAATGATGTAGTAATCCTAACAAAGTCTCCCTCCTCATTGCGAGAAAAGATTGTTGCCACACTACCAGTAAGTTCTGAAAATCTATCAATAAATTCAGTATTATTTCCAACAGCAGTGCCATTGATTAATAAATCTCTGCCAGTTGATGAACCAACATATATATTTCCAACTATATCGTAACTATCATGAGTTACTGACCCAAAAACATCTTCAATTACTACATGAAAAGTATTTAAAGTTTTTTTTGTATCTGATAAAACTTGTTGAGAAAATATATCAAAACTACCATTTATTATATTTGCAAGTTGATTTAGCCTATAATCAACTTGTCTTTGAGTATGATTATACATTATTGTTGCAATAGTAATTATAAAGGGAATAAAAACAACGACAGTAATAAATATCTGCGTAAGATTAAATTTTGTACTTAATGATAGGTTGTGCCACTTTTTCATATTTACCTCATTACCAAAATAATATAGTTAATTGTTTTGTTATATATTTTGTTAAAGTATAAATATGTTCACAAGATGTTGCAGTTGAACATATGATAAATAAAATATCAGTCTTGATAGTATATTAATACTAACTTATATGTCAATAAATATATTTATTAATATCGTATTATATAATTGTAAATTCTAAAACTTATTATAATAGGATTATATAACCTATAATAAAACGTATTTATATTATTTATGTAATTAAAATAATTTATTTACATATATACTTAATTTATATAAATTTTATATATCAGAATATTTAATTAAGGAGATTTTATGAAACAAAGAAAAAAAATATTCTTTATTATGCCATTATTTTTAATGTTACTACTTCTTTATGGTTGTAAAACTGGAGGAGAAGGTAACATTAATCGTAAAGATGCTTCTATACACACTAAAGAAGCACAAGAAAAAGTTATTCAATCTCTTAATTTTAATGACAATAAAGATTTTGAAGATGCTAATAAAGGCTTTGTAGCTCCACTAATCAATGATGGTGTAGTAAAATTAGATGATGGAACTATTATTTTTAACAGTTCTGCTTACAGCATTCCTAAAGATACAGAAAAAGCTCCAGATACAGTAAACCCAAGTTTATGGAGAAAAGCACGTCTCAATGCAATTTCTGGACTTTTTAAAGTTTCTGATGGAATTTACCAAGTAAGGGGGCAAGATATTAGTAACCTTACTATTATAGAGGCACCAAAAGGCTTAATATTAGTTGACCCATTAGTAAGTAAAGAAACTGCAAAAAATGCAATAGATACTTATTTTAAACATAGAGGAGAAAGAAGCATAGAGGCAATTATTTTTACTCATAGTCATATAGATCATTACGGTGGAGTAAAGGGAATTTTATCAGATAAAAATGTTTCTAAAAATGTTGAAATTTATGCTCCTATTGGATTTTTAGAAGAGGCTGTTAGTGAAAATATCCTTGCTGGTTCAATAATGTATAAGCGTAGTCTATATTCTTATGGATTAGCCTTAGAAATAGATGAAAAAGGAAATGTTGGCAATGGATTAGGTTCTGCACCTTCAATGGGAACAAAAACCCTTGCTGAACCAACAGATATTATAAAAGGGGAAGAAACAAGAAATATCGCTGGATTAGAATTTAAATTTATGCTTGCTCCAGATAGTGAAGCTCCAGCAGAAATGCACTTTTATATTCCAAGTAAAAAAGCATTATGCACTGCGGAAAATTGCGTCCAGACATTACATAATTTTTATACTTTAAGAGGTGCTAAAAATAGAGATGTTTTAAAATGGGTAGGTTATCTTAATAAAACATTAGACTTATGGGCAAAAGATGCAGAAGTTTTGTTTGCTCCTCATAATGTGCCTATTTGGGGTAATGCTGAAATTATTAAACATATTGAAACGTATAGAGACGGTTTAAAATATATTCACGATAAAACATTAAGCTTAATTAATCAAGGCTACAAATTTAACGATGTTGGAAATATGGTAAAACTACCAGAAAATCTTGATAAAAATTGGGCTTTAAGAGGATATTACGGTTCAATTAGTCATAATGCAAGGGCTGTATATAATTTTTATATAGGATATTTTGACGGTAATCCGGCAAATTTAGATCCATATGGCACTGTAGAAGAAGCAAAAAGATACGTTTCAACTTTTGGTAGGGATAAATTATTTAATGAAGCAAAGAAATCTTTTGACAAAGGTGATTACCGTTGGGCATCTATTCTATTAAAATATATATTAAACGATAATCCAGATGATATTGGTGCAAGGTTATTACAAGCTGACTCTTTTGAACAAATGGGGTATATGGCAGAATCAGGCACTTGGAGAGGCTTCTATTTAACTGGTGCAGCAGAATTACGTAATTTTAAAGAAACAGAATATGAGATAACATCACTTTTTAATAGTGATACATTAAATGCTATGACGGTAGAATTGATGCTTGATCATCTTTCAACAAGACTTAATTACGATAAGTTACCAAAAGAAGAAATTGTGTTTAAGTTTGTATTTGGAGATAATGATTATTTAACGGTATCTTTAAAAAATAATGTCTTAAACTATAGGGTAAATGATACGAGATTGCCACAGGCAACAATAACAGTAAGCAAGAAAAATGCAGTAAAACTTTTATACGGTGGCATAACGTTAGATGAAGCAATAAAAAATAATATAGCAAAAGTAGATGGAGATAAAAATTTGTTGCCTAATTTTTTAACTTTAATTACTCCATACGATATAAATTTTCCGATAGTTCTTTCTAAATAAAAATAGTTTCTTTATTTTAAGGAT
>JAZSQT010000071.1:0-2645 GCA_045538075.1 Mucispirillaceae bacterium | reverse complement strand
TTAACAGTTCCACCACTAAAAAGATGATTAATTAAGATGTCCTAATTTTTTCATATCTGCAACTAAATTTTTAACTGCATTTACAGAATTATCAAAAAGTGCTTGTTCTTCTGCGTTAAGAGAAAGTTCTACGATTTTTTCAACGCCGTTTCCACCAATAATAGCTGGAACACCTACATAGTAGCCATCTACACCGTATTCACCATTAAGATAAGCACAAACTGCTAAAATTCTTTTTTCGTCTTTAATGATAGCTTCTGCCATTTGAATAGCAGCTGAAGCTGGAGAATAGAAAGCAGAACCAGTTTTAAGAAGTCTAACAACTTCACCACCTGCATCTGCTGTTCTTGCAACAATTGCGTCCATAACTTCTTTAGCTTTTGCTGCATTGCCGTATTTTCTTTCAAGCATTTCCATAACTGGAACACCGGCAACATTTGCATATCTAACTAATGGAACCATAGTATCGCCATGACCACCTAATACTAAAGCATTAACGTCTTTTACTGATACTCCAAGCTCCCACGCAACGAAACTAGCAAAACGAGAAGAATCAAGAACTCCTGCTTGACCTAACACTCTATTTGCAGGAAAGCCAGTAACTTCTCTCATAAGAGTAACCATAGCATCAAGTGGGTTTGAAATTACGATTACAAAAGCATCTGGAGCGTATTTTTTGATACCTTCGCCAACTGTTTTTATAATACCAGAATTTATACCTAAAAGGTCGTCTCTACTCATACCTGGTTTTCTTGGAACGCCAGCTGTAACGATAACTACACCAGCTCCAGCTATATCTTCATAAGTGTTTGTTCCACTTAAATTAACATTAAAATCATCAATACGAGAAGCCTCAGCAATATCAAGAGTTTTACCTTGTGGTAAATTCTCTACAATATCAAACATAACAACATCACCAAGATTACGAAGAGCTGCAAGTTGAGCTAACACTCCACCAATTTGACCACCACCAATAAGAGCTATTTTTGGTCTTTTAAATTCCATAATTGATGCCTCCTAAATTTCTTTTATAAAGTTAATAATTAAATATAATTCAATTTTATAATTTAGTCTAACAAAATAATGCAAAATCACAAATTTATATTTACCTGCTTGCAATATTTTAATCTTTAATGCAAAATATAGTAGCAGTTAATTTGCTAAAAAATTTCAATAAGGGGATGTTATGGAACTAAAAAGTCATATTCTTGAAATGATACGTCGTTCTACAAGCGACTTATCCTCTGATGTAGTTGACGCATTATCTAATGCTATTAAAAACGAGGCAGAAGGTAGTGCTGCAAAAAATGCTCTCAACACTATTATGGAAAACATTGAGCTTGCAAGAAGTCAATCTACTCCAATATGCCAAGATACTGGAGCATTAATTTTTTATATTGATTATCCAGCCGGTGGAAAAGAGAAAGATTTTATTACACCTATTGAAGAAGCTATTAAAGAAGCAACTCAAAAGCAGTATTTAAGACCAAATTCCGTTGACCCTGTTACTGGCAAAAATACTGGAAATAACGTTGGTGTTAATGCTCCATATATCCATTTTCACCAATGGGATAAAGATTATATCCAAATCAGATTTATGCAAAAAGGTGGAGGTTGTGAAAATTGTGGCAACCAATACAAACTGCCAGATATTCCACTTCATGCAGGTAGAGACTTAAAAGGTGTTCGCAAAGTTGTATTAGATGCAGTAAATTCTGCTCAAGGTCAAGGTTGTGCACCTGGTATTATTGGCGTTGGAATAGGTGGTGATAGAGCATTGTCTCATATTTTAGCAAAAGAACAACTTTTTAGAAAAGTAGGCGAAAGAAGTAGCAACCCAGAAATAGCTGAATTAGAAAAAGAATTACTAAATGATATTAATAAACTTGGTATTGGACCAATGGGTTTTGGTGGCAAAACTACTGCCTTAGATGTTTTAATTGGGGTTCAAAATAGGCACCCTGCAACTTATTACGTTTCTATTGCTTATATGTGTTGGGCTGATAGACGTAAAACAATTATTATAAAAGGTAATGAGGTGTCTTATGCGTAAAATTACTACTCCTATATCTGAAGAAGAAATTCGCTCTCTCAATGTGGGTGATACTATTCTACTTTCTGGCACAATCGTTACTGCAAGAGATGCTGCCCACAAATTAATGGTAGAAAAAAAACCAGATTTTATCAGACCTTATCTTAAAGATAGCGTCATTTATCATTGTGGACCTGTCGTTAAAAAAGATGATAATGGACAGTGGCAATTCGTTTCTGCAGGTCCTACTACATCATCAAGAGAAGAACCATACCAAGCAACCGTTATTGGAGAATATGGCGTTAGAGCTTGTATTGGTAAAGGTGGTATGGGAAAAATTACTGCAAAAGGGTTGCAAGACCACGGTGCAGTATATCTTCATGCAATAGGTGGAGCTGGTAGCCTTGTAGCAAAAAGAGTAGAAAAAGTTAAAGAAGTATTTATGTTAGAAGAATTTGGCTCACCAGAAGCCTTTTGGGTTATTGAAGTAAAAGATTTTCCTGTTGTAGTTACAATGGATTCAAAAGGAAATAGCCTACATTCAAAAGTAGCAGAAAATTCTAACAAAGTATTTGAAGAATTAATTAAAGATTAATTGTAATAACAATTTAAT
>JAZSQT010000119.1:0-10215 GCA_045538075.1 Mucispirillaceae bacterium | reverse complement strand
AATGTATGTTAAATAAAAGAAAAATTCTTAATTTTTTTACAGTTTTTATTATTGTCTTATTTATTAATGGTTGTGCTTCAAAATCTAAAGCAAATACTAATCATATTCAAAGAGAAGGTTACAATATTCAAGTTGGAGCCTTTAAAAATATGGAAAATGCTGGTAGGTTAGTTGATAAACTCAATGCACAAGGTGTTGATGCTTTCATGTATAATGATGACGGTTTTTATAAAGTGCGTTTCGGTCATTATTCATCATTAGAAAAAGCAAAGAAAGATGGTAATAGGCTACAAAAAAAAGGTATTATTGATAAATTTTTTGTCGTTACTCCAGAAAGTTACTCTTATGCAAAAAAACAAACAAAAGGCGAAAATTACGTTCGCAATCAGATAGTTAAAACTGCATCAACTTATATGGGAGTGCCTTACGCTTGGGGTGGTAATAGCAAATCTGGAATAGATTGTAGTGGTCTAACTAGAGCAGTATATCGTTTGAATGGGATTACACTTCCACGAGTTTCAAGAGACCAATATACTAAAGGCAAAGCTATTAAGAAAAGCCAATTAAAAAAAGGTGATTTAGTTTTTTTTGCTACTGGCAAAAATAAAAAACGTGTTAGTCATGTAGGTATATATATGGGTAATAACAAATTTATACACGCTCCAAGAAAAGGAACAAAAGTTAGAACAGAAAAATTAGATAATAAATATTGGAAAAAAGTATATATCGGAGCAAAAACTTTTTTATAAGAAATAAAAAAAAGCTGGGTTTAACCCAGCTTTTATTTTACTTTGTAACTTTTGCAACTAATTCAGAAAATGCCTTTGGCGAGTTAATTGCCATTTCTGAAAGGGATTTTCTATTAAGCTCAATACCGTGCTTTTTAAGATTGCCCATAAGTTTGCTATATGAAGTGTTGTTTAATTTAGCTGCTGCAGATACACGAGTAATCCATAACCTACGCATATCTCTTTTCTTTCTACGTCTGTCTCTATAAGCATAACATAATGCTTTTTCAACTCTTGGACGAGCAATATTATAGACCGTCCTATTTCTACCTCTAAATCCTTTTGCAAATGCAAGGATTTTGTTTCTTCTTCTTCTGGTTTTATAACCACCTTTAGCTCTCGGCACTTTTTCCTCCTTGATAAACCATAATAGGTTAATTTTTTTTAAAACTTGATATACGGCGGCCAAAAAAAGCCGTAATCATAGCCTTGCCCAAAATAAATTTAAGAATAGGGCAAAATTCTGCGAACGTTAGCAGCAACAGTGCCAGTAATAACACCTGTTTCTTTAAGCTGACGTTTACGCTTTCTGTTTTTAGTAGTCAATATGTGGCGTTTTCCTTGTTTTTGAAAAATAAGTTTGCCAGTGCTACTAATTTTAAAGCGTTTTTTAGCACCCTTGTGGGTTTTCACTTTGTGTGCAGCCATCAACAACTCCTTATAATAATACAGACTTTTATTATAAGCCTGTTAAATGTTTGTTAATTCTTTCCTTTAGGGGCAACAACCATTGTTTGTTGTTTTCCCATTACTTCTGGTTTTTTTTCCATAATACCAATGTCATCAATATCTGATAACACTTTATTAAGTATTTCAATCCCAGCATTTTGGAACATCATTTCACGGCCTCTATACCTAATAACGATTTTAACTTTATCGCCATCTTCAAGAAAACGCCTAATGTGTTTTAACTTAACATTATAATCATGTTCTTCCGTGCGAGGGCGAAATTTAATCTCTTTAACATCTACTTGATGTTGACGTTGTTTTTTGCGAGCTTCTTTCTCTTTCTTGTTTTTTTCAAACTTATACTTGCTGTAATCCATTATGCGACAAACTGGTGGTTTTGCCTGTGGAGCAACTTCAACAAGGTCAAGCCCTTTTTCTGCGGCAACCCTTAAAGCCTCACTAACAGTAACAACACCTAATGTAGTGCCGTCATCAAGAATAGCTCTAATTTCTGAAGCCGTAATTTCTTCGTTTACACGTTCTTTGTCTGAATCTTTAGTCGGCGGTATATCTCACCTCCACAAATCTAACGATTTTTCTGCCGTAATTGAATTTATTACACTAATATAGTGAGAAAAATCAAGACTATTTTTATTCTCACCATTTCTTAACCTAACAGAAATTGTTTTCGTTTCTGCTTCATTCTTACCTAATACTATCATATGAGGTATTTTTTCTAATTGAGCTTCACGTATTTTAAAGCCAATTTTTTCGTTTCGTAAATCTTTTTCTACTCTAAAACCTGCCATACGCAAATTATCTGCAATCTCATTAGCATAATCTGCTGCATCATCAGTAATATTCATAATTTTAATTTGGACTGGTGCAATCCAAAAAGGAAAAGCTCCAGCAAAATGTTCAATTAAAACTCCTAAAAATCTATCTACTGAACCTAAAATAACACGATGTAGCATTACTGGACGATGTTTTTCTCCATCATCGCCTATATAGTTTAAGTCAAACCTTTCTGGTAAATTAAAATCGCATTGAATAGTAGCACATTGCCATAATCTACCAATAGCGTCTTTTAATTTTATGTCAATTTTTGGACCGTAAAAAGCTCCATCACCCTCATTTATAGTATATTCAAGACCTTTTGCATTAAGAGCATCTATTAATGCCTTAGTTGCTGTATCCCAAATTTCATCACTACCGATATATTTTTCTTCTGGTTTAGTAGAAACAGTGTGAATGAATTCAAATCCAAACATATCCATAACATCTTTTACGAAATCTAAAATATTACCTATTTCGCTTAAAAGCTGGTCTGGACGACAAAAAATATGGGCATCATCTTGAGTAAATGCTCTAACTCGCATTAATCCATGTAAAACACCAGATTTTTCATGACGATGAACTGTTCCAAGCTCAAAATATCTTTGAGGCAAATCTCTATAACTACGAAGTTCTGATTTGTAAACAAGAATATGAGAAAGACAATTCATTGGTTTAATGCCAAATTCTATATCATCAACTTCTGTAAAATACATATTTTCTTTATAATTATCGTAATGACCAGAACATACCCACAAATCTTTCTTTAAGATTGATGGACCATATACAATCTCGTAACCTCTTTTAATATGTTCTGCTCTTTCAAATTGCTCTAATGTAGCTCTTAACATACCACCACGAGGAAGATAAATTGGAAAGCCAGCCCCAGCTTCTTCTTCAACAGTAAAAAGTTTAAGTTGTTTGCCAAGTCGCCTATGGTCTCTCTTTTTTGCTTCAGCAAGCATGTTTAAATAGTCATCAAGCTCTTTTTTTGTAGCCCAAGCTGTGCCATAAATTCGCTGAAGTTGTTTATTTTTTTCATCACCTCGCCAGTAAGCTCCAGCAACTGATAATAGCTTAAAATGTTTCAACTTGTTAGTAGCTGGCACGTGAGGACCTCTACAAAGGTCTGTAAAATCACCTTGACTATATAGCGAAACAGTCTCTACGCCTAAATCTGTGATAATTTCGCATTTATATGGCTCATTTTCTTTCGTAAATCTTTCTATAGCATCTTTTGATGAAATTTCAGACCTATATACTTGTATATTTTCTTGAGAAATTTTAGCCATTTCTTTTTCTATTTTTTCTAAATCTTCCGGAGTAAAAGGAGTATCTCTATCAAAATCGTAATAAAATCCATTTTCTACAACAGGGCCAATAGTAACTTTAGTTTCTGGAAAAAGCCTTAAAACTGCCTGTGCCATAAGGTGAGCTGTAGAATGACGGATAATCTCTAAACCCTCACTATCACTATCAGTAATAATTTTAATTTTATCTCCGTCCCTTAAAGTTGTTGCCAAATCTACTGTAGTGTCGTTAATAGTGCCGGCTATAGCTTTTTTTCCTAAATTTCTTGAAATAGTATTTGCTGCATCTAAAAGAGTTGCACCATTTTCTAATTCTAATGTATTTCCATCTGGTAATAATATATTCATAAATTTCTCCATAAAAGGAAGCCGATATATAAAAATCGGTAAAACCTATAGGCACGAACGGGATTGAACCGTTGACCCTTGCCACGTCAAGGCAATGCTCTCCCACTGAGCTACGTGCCTAAATACATGAATTAATCTTTATATAAATTATTTTAAAATTAGTCAAGTATCATTTAGGAGGAAAATATTTTAACGCAAATTTTTTTCCAATTATCTGACCAGCAATACTAAAGACTATAAAAATGAAGATATAATACCAAGATAAGTTTGCACTTTTTCGCACAATAACTGCTATAGGGATAGGTGCATGAATAGATAAAAACCACAAAATACCATAAGATTGAACTCTACTTCTAAACATACCAAAAGGTAGATTTATAACAAAGCAAACAATACAAATTAAAATAATTTTTAAAACTGTTTCATTATCCATATAAATATGTTATACATAATTGTTTTACTAATGTAAATATCTTTAAGTATAGTAAAAATATCGTTTTTGTATTTTTTTTGGTGATAGTATGTCTGGAAATATTTTTGGTGAATTATTTAGAATATCAACTTTTGGTGAAAGTCATGGAGTTGCTGTTGGAGTTGTTATAGACGGTTGCCCAGCAGGAATTGAACTTGATGAAACAGATATTCAATATGAACTTGAAAGAAGGAGACCAGGGCAAAGTATCCTTTCTACACCAAGAGATGAAGATGATAAATGTGAAATTTTATCTGGAGTTTTTGAGGGTAAAACTACTGGCACTCCAATTTGTATTTTAGTTTATAACAAAAATCAAAAAAGTAGCGATTATAGTGCTATCAAAAATTTATTTCGTCCAGGACATGCCGATTTTACATACTATAAAAAATACGGCATTAGAGACTATAGGGGTGGTGGTAGAGCTTCTGCAAGGGAAACAATTGGTAGAGTTGCAGCTGGGGCTGTTGCAAAAAAATATTTATCATCATTAGGTATTGATGTATTTGCATACGTTATACAAGTTGGCAATATTAAAGCATCAAACTTTAATCGTGATTTTATAGAAAAAAATCCAGTTAGAACAGCAGATATAGAAGCATATCCAAAAATGGAAGAACTTATTTTAGACGTAAAAAAACAAGGTGATTCAATTGGAGCAGTTATTGAGCTTGTTATTAAAGGGTTGCCAATAGGTCTTGGAGAACCGATATTTGATAGGTTTAATGCTCGTCTTGCTTATGCAATTATGAGTATGCCTGCTATTAAGGGTATTGAGTTTGGAAAAGGTTTTGATTCTGCCTTAATGAAAGGTAGCCAAATGAATGATGAAATTACATCTAATGGTTTTTTATCAAATAATGCAGGTGGAACGTTAGGAGGTATCACAACTGGAGAAGATGTAATTTTAAGGTTTGTAGTTAAACCTACATCATCAATTTTAATTCCTAAAAAAACTATTGATATACACAATAACGATACCGAAATAGTTACTAAAGGTAGGCACGACCCATGTTTAGCACCAAGAGCAGTCCCAATTGCTGAAGCAATGGCTTTGATTGTTACAATGGATATGATTTTATTACATAAAAGTAGAGGAAATATATAATGGTCAAAAAGGCAACATTATTATTGCTTATAATTTTTATCACTTTTGGTTGTTCTTTTGAATATACAAGATTAAGTAGTAAGGTGCGTAGTGCTGTTACACCGAACCAAATTATTGAAACAAGTATTGATATAGGTCTATCTGATATATCTGATGAGAATAAGAATAAACTTTATCAAAAACTTATGAAACAAGCGATTAATGTTTTTCGCTTATACGTTGAATTTGCCGTTAGTGGCGAAAAATTGCCAAATAAAGATGAAATTAAAGATATTTTAAAATTTTTAGCAAAAAATATTGATAAATTAAATGATAAAGAATTAATAGAGCAAACTAAATACATTATAGAAAAATTATCATCTATATTGATGGATAATATTTTGAAGTAATAAATGTATTAATTTATAAAATTTTTTTATAAATTTAATAATATGTTTAAATTAATTTTATGACGAAATTTTTTGTATTAATATGTGGATTGCCACGAAAAACTGGCGTTTTTCTCGCAAAGACGTAAAAACTGTCATTACGAGGAGTATAACGACGAAGTAATCCAGTAAAAACGTTTGATAAGAAATTTTATGACGAAATTTTTTGTATTAATATGTGGATTGCCACGAAAAACTGGCGTTTTTCTCGCAAAGACGTAAAAACTGTCATTACGAGGAGTATAACGACGAAGTAATCCATTAAAACGTTTGATAAAAAAATATGACGAAATTTTTTGTATTAATATTGTGGATTGCCACGAAAAACTGGCGTTTTTCGTGGCAAATACGTAAAAACTGTCATTACGAGGAGTATAACGACGAAGTAATCCATAAAAACGTTTGATAAGATATTTTATGACGAAATTTTGTATTATTTATTGATGAAACTGTAGTTAATATGTACATTTATTATTAAAGAATTTCTTATTTGTGGCAATATTTATTTAAATTTATATTTGTAAAATTTTTAAAAAAAGTAGTAGAAATTAATTCAATAATATGATAGAAGAAAAAATCAAATTATGAAAGTTATAAAATTATGAATTCTGATAGTTGTTCGTGTTTCTCTTACTATAGTTGTTATAATCAGTCTCTTTATGTAAATTATTTGTCAAAAATCATTTATTTAAAAAAATCCAATATTTATAATATGTTAGGAGTTTAGGGTTGGATATAATATTAATATATCAAATATTGCTTATTTTTATAAGTATTCTATTATCTGCGTATTTTTCTGCAACAGAAGCAGCACTTACGTCTTTAGGCGAATTGGGTAGCCGTCTTGTTATAAAAGATAAAGGCGATAAAGCAAAAAGCCTTGAATTATGGATTAAAAGACCAAATAGAGTAATAAATACAATTTTAGTAGGCACTAATTTATTTAATATTTTTGCTACGATTCTTGCTATAGAAGTTGTAGAAAAAATATTAGGCTATGAATCTATTGCTATTGCTACAGGTATAATGACATTTTTAATACTATTTTTTGGAGATATTACACCAAAAGCCTTTGCAAAAAATAATGCTACTAATTTTTCAATATTTTCAATGAAGATTTTAAAGTTTTTTTACATTATTTTTTATCCAATTACTTATACGATGCATATTGTAGTTGATAAATTGCTGAAAAAAACAGGGGTAGTTGATAAAAAACCTAAAATCACAGAAGATCAGCTTGAATTTTTAATAAATGTTGGTGAAAAAGAAGGAATATTAGAAAAAGATAAAGGCGAAATGCTTACTAATATTTTTGATATTTCAGATATACAAGTTAAAGAAATAATGGTTCCACGAATTGATATTGTAGCAGTTTCTATTAATATTACTAAGGAAGAGTTATTAAATATTGTTAAAGAAACAGAATTTTCAAGGATATTAGTGTATAATGAATCTCTTGATGATATTGAGGGAGTTTTATACGTAAAAGATATTTTAAAAATGGATTGTAGTGATTATCTCGTGTCTGATTTAATGAGTAGATTACGAAAGCCACTATTTGTTCCAGAAACAAAAAAAATAGACGCTATGCTTAAAGAGTTCCAAAAACATAGATTACATTTAGCTGTTGTAATTGATGAATACGGTGGCACTTCTGGTATTGTTACTATGGAAGATATTTTAGAGGAAATAGTAGGCGATATTTTAGATGAATACGATGATGATGATGCAGAAATTACTAAAATATCAGATAATCATTACGTTATAAATGCAGGTATGGATATATACGATTTTTGTGAAGAATTTAATTTTGAAAAAACTGAAGATATGACAGAATACGATACATTAGGTGGTTTTGTTCTTGATAGAGCTGGGGAAGTGCCTAAAGTTGGATATAGTTTTTCATGGAATAACCATATTTTTACAGTTAAAAAAATGAGAGATAAGAGACTTGAAAGAATAGAATTAAAAAAAATATCTGATAATTTAGATAGAGAAGTTTGTAATGGATAATAAAAAATTTAAAGCCGGTTTAATTGCTTTAGTTGGTCTGCCAAATGCCGGAAAATCAACATTGTTAAACGAAATAATTGGAGAAAAAATTGCAATAGTTTCTCCTCGTCCACAAACTACAAGAAATACTATATATGGCATTAAAACTACAGATGATTATCAAGCCATTTTTGTAGATACTCCTGGTTTTCATTCTGCTAAAACGAGGTTAAATAGAGCGATAGTTCAACAAGCAACCGATAGTTTATCTATAGTTGATGTAATATGTGTATTAATTGAGGCTGGATCAAAAATTGGCAATGATTTTATTCGCTTATTAGATATTATAAAAGATACTAAACAACCAAAAATGCTTTTGATTACTAAAGTTGATAAAGCAAAAAGAGAAGATGTATATAAAACTGCTGAAGTTGTATTTCCTATGTTAAATTTTAATCAAGTTTTACCAATATCGGCCATAAAACATAATAATGTAGATAAATTTATGGAGCTTGTTACAGAATATTTGCCAGAAAATATTTGTCAATACGATGAAGATTTAATCACTACACAACCAGAAAAGTTTTTAGCAGCTGAATATATCAGAGAACAAGCATTTTTAAATCTAAGAGAAGAAGTTCCTTACGATATATTGGTAGAGATAGAAGTTTTTGAATATAGAGAAAAGAAAAACTATATATCTGCTATAATATACGTTAATAGAGAATCTCAAAAAGGGATAGTTATAGGCGAGAAAGGTTCAATGTTAAAGAAAATTGGAGAAAATGCTCGCAAAAATTTAGAAAATTTCTTTGATTGTAAAGTTTATTTAGAGCTTTTTGTAAAAGTTCGTCAAAATTGGGTGTCTCGCCAAGAGTATTTAGATATTCAAGGATTATAAATAAAAATTTTCATAATAAAATAAGTTAAAAATTCAAATATTTTACTTTTTTCTTAAAATATATTATCATACGATTATTCATTATTTATGACGAGGTGAAGTTATGAAAAAAATCAAGTCAATAGGTCTTGTAGCACATGATGCAAGGAAAAAAGATATTGTTGAATGGGTAGAATTTAATGGAAAAAGACTTGGTAAACACAAACTAATTTGCACTGGAACAACAGGTCGCCTTGTTAGTGAAGTTTATGAAAAAAAATTTCCAGATATGAATGTAGATATTGTAAAGTTAAAATCTGGTCCATTAGGTGGCGATCAACAAATGGGAGCATTAATTGCCGATGGAAAACTTGATATTTTAATATTTTTTATTGACCCTATGACAACTCAACCTCATGATGTAGATATTAAAGCTCTTGAAAGAATGTGTGCTGTATATAATGTAGTTATTGCATGCACTCGTTCTACGGCAGATTTTGTTATTTCGTCTCACATTTTTGAAGAAGAATATTCACCAGTTGTATCTGATTATAATTCGTATTTAAAAAGAAACGTAAATTAGAAATAAATTTATGATAGCCAATACAAGTAAAAATAATACATATTTTTATCTTTTTATTACTATTATTACAGGTATTGCGTATTTTCTTGTTTTTGCTCATAGGTTTGTGCCTGCAGTAGTTGCTGTAGATATTAGTAACGACTTGGGAGCAAATGCATCAATGCTTGGAATGTTAAGTTCTGGATATTTTTATATGTATGGTCTTTTTCAAATGCCTGCTGGTGTATTTGTTGATGCTTATGGCTCTCGTAAAGTAATGACAATTTCATTTATTATTGCAGGCATTGGTGGTATATTATTTGGAATTTCTCCAAATCCTACAGTATCTTTTATTTCAAGACTCATTTTAGGGCTTGGCTGTGCAGCAATTTTAGTATCAGCTATGACACTACTTGCAAGAGTAATTGATAAAGATAAATTTCCTACTTATTTGACGTTATTGTATGTTATTGGTGGTTTAGGTCCCCTTGCTGCAGCTGCTCCCCTTGCTTTTTTAAGCTCAGAAATAGGTTGGAGAAATGCTTGCCTCTCTATAGGAATTTTTACTCTTATTTATGCTTTTATATTATTTTTTACTATAAAAGATAGTTCTAATGTAGATAAACAAGTTTCATTAGAAAATAAAACGAAAAAAAGCATTTTTAATGGGGTTGGTAAGGTTTCTAAAAATCTTAATTTTTGGTTGATAGTTGTTTTTGGAGCTGGAGTGCCGTCAATATACTTGATATATTGTGGCCTTTGGGCTGGGCCATATATGAGTGATGTTTATTTATATGATAAACAGATGATAGGAAGTCGGATCG
>JAZSQT010000100.1:0-13994 GCA_045538075.1 Mucispirillaceae bacterium | reverse complement strand
GTCTAACTGGATATTGTCTTTTAAATCTCTTGCTTCTTTAACTTCTGATATGAGTTTTTCTATTTTAGCTTCCAATAAAAGCAACTTACTAAACAACTCCATAATCTATATTTAACACAATTACACTACTGTTGTCAACTTTTACTGCAAAAAAATACGACATTTTACTAAGTTATTATACTATATAAAAACGTTATTTATTAAGGGTTTTAAAAATTATAATGAAATTATAAAGATACAATTAATCAAATGTTATTATCAACAAAAATTAAAATTTATTACAAAAATAATATTACGTTCTACTCTTGAAATTTTCTAAATAAAATTCTATAAACTTTTTTATTTTTAATGGCAAAATATTAAATGTATAAGGCAAATATACTCTTTCTGTCATTTTGTGTGCATCTTTACCTACTGGTCCAATATTTATTACTGGAACATCTAATGATTTCATGTAATTAAAAGGCGTCTTTATTTCAACATTATATCCTACAAGATTATTTTTGATTATGCTTAACTCTTCATCACTTTCTTGAAAACCTAATTCGCTCATATCTGAAATACCTTCATAAATTTCTGATACAATAAAAGGTTTATTATACTGAGAAGAATACCAATCTTGCAACAATGCAACACTTTTTCTAATTGCAATTTCACCTATTTTTTTGCCATAATTAACTCTTGGTTGACAGTATGGAGAAAGAAAGCCGATAATTACAGTTAGTCCATCAACTCCTGCAATATCAACAAATTTATTTACTAAATATATACCTCTTTCTTGAGAATCTTTTAAATAATCTACATCTTTTAATATTTCTAATGCTAAATCATTATGGCTTCTTCCTGTAATTTTTTCTACCATCTCTATTAATTCAGAATAATATATAATTCTATATTTATAATCAATTTCTGGCAAACTTGTTGAGCCATTATTAAACAAATAATCCCTATTTCTTTTAACATGATTTATAGAATTTTGTAGTGCAATTTCTGATTTTTCAGCAAAATACATTAATATATCACTTGCCTTTCGTTGCACCATCAAAATATTATAACATGCAACTGTTCTCTCTGGCAGTGTTACAGAATATCCATCTCGTAATTCTTGAATTTTTAAACAAGTTAAAGGCGAATAATTTACCCCTTTCCATGTATCAGACGTATTATAATCACCCTCAACACTAACATTGAAATAACTTGCAATTAATGATGAGTTTATTCCCTCAAAATATTCTCCAACATGACTTTCTTTGCCAATAAAAAATGCAAAAGGCGTAGCACAACCAATAGTTCCTAAATAAACTCTTGGAATATCTTTTTCTTCCCCTGTAATCGTTGGTTCGCTATCAATACAACAAATAAATTCAAGAGATTTTTCTCTCTTCATTTTATCCATCATTTTAATAGCTTGATGGATACCAAAACCGTTATTTTCTTCGTCTGCTAAACCAAGCAACATATAATTACATTCTATTGTATCTGTATTCATAGATAGTTCAGAAAAAATTGCTGATAACACTGTCAAACCAGATTTCATATCTGAAACTCCCCTGCCAAATAACCAATCTCCTGACAGCAAATCCTTTGAAATATCTTCATCAAGATTCAATGTTTTTAGTTTTTCAGTATATTCAACTGGATTAAAAGCAAGGTCTGACATCTCACCACAAACATCTGTATTTACAACATCAATATGACCGATAAAAACTATAGTTTTATTCGTTTTATTTTTTGCTTCTATAAATGCACAGAAATTTTTTCTTTTTAATAAATCATCTTCTAAACTATCAAACCAAATATTACTTGGGTTTTGTTTAAAATATTCTAATTGCTTAAATTTATCGTATAAAAAATCGGCAGCTTGATTTTCGCCATTATCAGAACCGACTATACTTTTTATTTTACAAAATTCTATTAAAAATTTATATAAACTATCATAATTAGTAGTTAACATATTTGTTATTCTCACAAATACTATTTATTATAGCCATTAGGATTATTTTTATGCCAATCCCATGCTGATTTTACCATATCTTCTATTAAATAATATTTAGGTTGCCATTTTAAAATATCTTTTGCTTTTTGACTTGAAGCAACTAAAACAGAAGTATCTCCGGCTCTTCTTTCAACAACCTCTTGAGGTATATTATGTCCTGTAACTTTTCTTGCACAATCTATTACTTCTTGAACAGAAAAACCATTGCCATTGCCTAAATTAAAAACATCACTTTTTCCACCACCAATTAAATAATCGTATGCTGCAAGATGAGCTGAAGCTAAATCTGATACATGAATATAATCTCTTATACACGTGCCATCTTTTGTAGGATAATCATTGCCATATATAAAAATTTTTTCTCGTTTATTTAATGGAACTTGCAAGATTAAAGGAATTAAATGACTTTCTGGATTATGGTCTTCTCCATAATTAATGCTATCTGCTCCACAAGCATTAAAATATCTTAATGCAACGTAATTAAAATCATAAGCTATTGAAAATGATTCTAAAAATTTCTCAATAAAATATTTAGACAATCCATAAGGATTAGCTGGATTTTTTGGGTGATTTTCATCAATAGGAGTATATATTGGTTCGCCATATATGGCAGCAGTAGAAGAAAACACAACCTTATTAACACCACAATTTTGTAAGTTATTAAATAATTCTATAGAATAAGATGTGTTATTATTAAAGTATTTATAGGGTTCTTTAACAGATTCTCCAACTTCTATTAAAGCTGCAAAATGGAGACAAGCTGATATTTCATATTTTGATGTAATTTCCTTAATCACATCTTTATTATTAATATTACTGTTATAAAAAATACTATCTTTTGGTATAGAATGTATTGTAGAATGAGATAAATCATCAACAATAATAACATTATCTCCTCTTGCAATAAAACTTCTTGCAACAACGCTACCAATATATCCTGCACCACCAGTAATTAATACATTTCTTGACATTCTAAAACTTTTCTTCTTTTAAAAATTCCTCAAGACAATATTCCCAATTAGGCATTTTCAAAAAACCGTGTAAGCGTAAATTCATTTTATCTAATGATGAATTTTTAGGTCTCTTAGCTGGTCTTGGATACTCATTAGAGGTGCAAGGAATTACTCTCTGATTAACACCTTTAATTGAAAATATTTTTTTGGCAAAATTATACCAAGAAGTCTCACCTTCACAAGTAACATGAAAGGTGCCACAAACAGTTTCGTGGTTTATAAAATTAATTATCATATCTGAAACAGCATTGACACTCGTTGGATTACCTATTTGATCATCAACTACTTTTATCTCGTCTTTTGAGCCATCAGCAAGTTTCATCATAGTATGAACAAAACTTTGACCACTAAGACCATAAAGCCATGCTGTTCTTATTATAACATGATTTGGACAATGGTGTCTAACTGCTTCTTCTCCAGCAAATTTACTTTTGCCATAAACTGTCATAGGATTTGGCTTATCATATTCATTATACGGCCTACTACTATTTCCATCAAATACGTAATCTGTAGATATTGCAATTAATTTAGCTCCAATTTTATTACAACTACTTGCAATATTTAATGAGCCTACAGAATTTATCAAATATGCTTTATCAATTTCAGTTTCACAAGCATCAACATTAGTCATGGCAGCACAATGAATAATTATATCAGGTTTATTTTCTTTTATAAATATATCAGTCGCATAAGAATTTGTAATATCAACAGTATCAATATCTGCAATAACTAAATTATGGTTATATAATTTTTTTTGCAAAGAGCGTCCCAACATACCTTTGCCACCAGTAATCATTATCTTCATATAAAATACTCACAAGCATTAAAATTTGGTAGTAATCTATCTTTATCTGAAATAATCATTTTTTCTTTTGGTATTTTCCAATCAATTGATAAAAAATCATCATCAAATTTTATCCCTCTTTCAGATGATGGATTGTAATAATTATCACATTTATAAGCAAAAATGACTTCATCACTTAATACTGCAAATCCATGAGCAAATCCAACAGGAATAAATAATTGTCTCTTATTTTCATCACTTAATTCTACTGCAACATACTTTCCAAAAGTAGGCGATGATTTTCTAATATCAACAGCAACATCTAAAACTTTGCCTGATATAACCCTAACTAATTTTGATTGAGCAAAAGGAGGTGTTTGATAATGTAGCCCTCTAATAACTCCATAGGAAGATTTAGATTCGTTATCTTGAATAAAGTCAACTTTTATTCCATTTTCTATATATCTTTTTTCTACGTATGTTTCAAAAAAGTATCCTCTTGAATCGGTAAAAATTTTTGGTTCAACTATAATAACATCTTTAATATCAGTTTGAATAAAATTCATTTCTATATATCCTTTAATATACGACTTAAATATTTTCCATATTCAGTTTTCTGTAATAAACTTGCTCTTTTTTCAAGCATATCTACACTAATCCAACCATTTTCAAAAGATATTTCTTCAAGACATGCAATTTTTATTCCTTGACGATGTTCTATTGTTCTAATAAATTGCCCTGCTTCCATTAAACTTTCATGGGTTCCAGTATCTAACCACGCATAACCCCTTTCAAATATTTTTACATCTAACTCATTATTATCTAAATACGTCTGATTTACTGATGTAATTTCTAACTCACCTCTTGCAGAAGGTTTAATGTTTTTAGCTATATCAACAACTTTATTATCATAAAAATATAATCCAGTAACTGCATAATTTGATGCTGGATATTCTGGTTTTTCTATTATTGAATTTACTTTACCGTTTTCGTCAAAACCTACTACCCCAAAACTTTCTGGGTTTGCTACCCAATATCCAAAAACAGTTGCACCATTTTTTTTATCACTTGCATTTAAAAGAATTTTGCGTAGGTTATAACCGTAAAAAATATTATCACCTAAAACTAACGCACAATTATCGCTACCAATAAAAGTATCACCTATAATAAATGCTTGAGCTAAACCTTCTGGTTTTGGCTGAACTCTATATTCTATATTAATTCCAAAATCACTACCATCACCTAATGTTCTTATAAAAGATGCTTGGTCTTCTGGAGTAGTTATAATCAAAATATCTCTAATATTAGCAAGCATTAAAACAGACAAAGGATAGTATATCATAGGTTTATCATATACTGGTAATATTTGTTTAGAAACGCCTATCGTTACTGGATGTAGCCTTGTTCCAGCACCACCAGCCAAAATAATACCTTTCATAAATTATTCTCCTAAACCTAATCTTTCCATTCTATAGCTTCCATCTAAAACTCTTTTACACCAGCCATCAATATTATCTAAATACCATAAAACTGTTTTTTTGATACCTGTTTCAAAAGTTTCTTCTGGTTGCCAGCCTAATTCTTTTTTTATTTTACTTGCATCAATTGCATAACGCATATCGTGTCCTGGTCTATCTGATACAAAAGTAATTTGCTCTTTATACGATTTTTTATCTTCTCTTGGTTTTACTTCATCTAAAATTTCACAAATTTTATTAACTACCTCTATATTCTTTTTTTCATTATTGCCACCAATATTATATGTTTCCGATGGTTTCCCTTTAGTTGCTACTAAATACAATGCTTTAACGTGATCTTCTACATATAACCAATCTCTAATTTGAGCTCCAGTTCCATAAACAGGCAGTGGTTTTCCATCAATGGCTCTTAATATGACTAATGGTATTAATTTTTCTGGAAAATGATATGGGCCATAATTATTTGAACAATTAGTAACTATTGTAGGCAATCCATAAGTTCTGTACCAGGCACGCACTAAGTGATCTGATGATGCTTTAGAAGCAGAATAAGGTGAACTTGGAGCATAAGGAGTATCTTCTCTGAAAAAATCATCACTTCCATGTAAATCACCATATACTTCATCAGTTGATATATGATGAAAAATAAAATTGCATTTCTTATCTTGGTTTAATGAATAAAAATATGCTTTAGAAACTTCAAGCATAGTATATGTTCCAATAACATTTGTTTGTATAAAATCCATTGGAGAATCTATTGATCTGTCAACATGGGATTCTGCTGCCAAATTCATAACAATATCTGGTGAAAATTCTTTAAAAATTTTATCAATGGATTGTCTATCGCATATATCACATTTATAAAATTTATATCTATCACTATTAGATACACTTGAAAGAGAATCTAAATTACCTGCATACGTAAGTTTATCAATGACTGCAACATTATCATCGGTATTATTGATTATATGACGAACTAATGCTGAACCAATAAACCCTGCCCCTCCAGTTACAATAATATTTTTACCCATTAAATATTCCTTATTATAAGTATATCATATATCTAAACTATTTAATATTTCTTTTAAATTTTTTGCTTCTTCTTTAGACAAAGTAACACCTTTGCCCATTTTATCCCCATCTGGAGACCATTCTCTAATATCGTATTTTGGATCTCTATCGTTCCATTTAATAAAGTTTATTTCTTTTTTCCAACCTCTACCAGATTCGCCTAATACACCAAATTTTTCAACAATTTCATACTTAATTTCAGCCATAATCATACCCCTATAAATTTACGAATATTATATATGTATTTTTATATATTAATTTAATCTTTTTCGCAATAATATTACTGCAATAGATAAGTAACATATACTTTGAACAGCAAGAATAATAGTTTCAATTTTCAAGCTATCAAAATATAATCCTTTTAGAAATACACCACGAATTATAACAAGAAAGTAACGCACAGGATTGATATATGTAATGTATTGAATTACTTTTGGCATATTTTCAATAGGAAAAGCAAATCCAGAAAGTAGTATCATAGGAAATATCACCATAAAAGTGGACATCATAGCTTGTTGCTGAGTTGAACTTATAGCAGAAATTAACAATCCTACTCCTAAAGTTGCAAAAATATATAACATTGATGATATTAATAAAAGAAGTAAACTTCCAGTAACAGGAATTTTAAACCAAAAAACGGCTATTGATATAATAAGTATTACATCAATAAAACTAACTATTGCAAATGGAAAACATTTTCCAGCTATAAACTCTCCAGCTGTAATTGGACTAACAATCAGTTGCTCCATAGTTCCAGTTTCTTTTTCTTGAACAATTGCCATACCTGAAAGCATAACAGATATAATAATAATTAACATTGCAAGAATTGAAGGAACGAAAAAATTTCTACTTTCAAAATTGTCATTAAACCAAGTTCTAAAATCTACAACTACACCTATGTTTTTATTTTCAGAAGTAATTTTACTAATATAATCATTATTAAATAATTCAAGTACACTACTAACGTAACCAGCAGCCATGCCAGCACTAACAGAATTTGTTGCATCTATTATTACTTGTATATGGCTATCTTTTCCTCTACTTAAATTTGCCTCAAACCCTTTTGGAATGCGAATTATCATTGTTGCTTGTCCTGATAAAACCATATCTTCTGCTTCTTTCATATTTGTTTGTGCTACTTTTTCAAAAGTATCTGTAGAAAAAAATTTAGATAAAAGGCTTTTACTTTCTTCTGTATTATCAAAATCTACAACTGCAGTTTTTACGTATTTTAGATCCATATTTACAGCATAACCTAATACGAGAGACTGTATAATTGGCACAGCTATAATTATAATTCTCATTTTAGGATCTCTTATTACATATATAAATTCTTTATAAAACATTGCTAAAAGACGGTTAATAATATTAATCATTATGCCCTCATACGAAGTTTTAATCTACAAAGTAGCAACATTATAATTGAATATATAAGCAAGAAAACGCCATTAAGATATAAATATTCAAATCCTACACCTTTTAAATATATTCCCCTTAAAATAGTAACAAAATATTTTGCAGGAAAAGCATAAGTTATTAACTGTATAATGTAAGGCATATTTGCAATATCAAAAATAAATCCAGACAATAAAAATGCTGGTAACATTGTTGCAAGACTAGTAATTTGGCTTGATGCTAATTGACTTTTCATCGCTGTGCTTATAAAGATACCGAAAGATAACATACTAAAAAGAAAGAGTGTTCCAAAAAATAACGTTAGCGTAGCACTACCCTTTAAAGGAACATGAAAAACAAATTCACCCATAAATAAATATAGCACAATATCTATAAAACCTATAACAAAATAAGTAAATAATTTTCCAATAATTAATTCCCATTCTGTTAAAGGTGTTGGTATAAGTTGCTCCATAGTTCCATTTTCCCATTCTTTAGAAATTGTAAGAGAAGTTAAAAATCCAGCTACAACAGACATTATTATTGCAACAAGACCAGGAAATAGATAATTAACAGAACGCATTTCTTCGTTAAACCAAAATCTTAATTCTGGAATTGCAACACCCATAGAAACGTATCCAGAATTAGTTTTTGAAATTTTTTCAATTACTACATCATTATACAACAATGTAATACCAGAAATATAATTAATAATTGATGAAGCAGTTGATACATCAGAGCCATCAACTACTGCTTGAACATTAGCTTTGCTACCATTTGAAATATTTTTACCAAATCCATTTTTGATAACAATAAATGCTTTTATTTTATCAGTATTCATAAGATGTTCAGCATCTTTATAAGTAGAGGCGATATATTTTACATCAAAAGCATAACTTGATTTAAATTTTGCTATATACTCTCTACTATCTTTTGATTTATCGTTATCTATAATTGCAATTGCAACATTTTCTACATCTAATTTTAGGGCATACCCAAATAATATTAATAGTAGCAATGGAATAAAAATAATTATTAATAAACTTCTTGGATCTCTAAATAGATGTATAAATTCTTTGTAAGAAACGGCTTTAACTCTGCGAAAATTCATACTTTTCTCCCAGATAAGCTGACAAAAACATCTTCAAGAGATGCTTCTACTTTCTCAATACTACTATTTACTAAACCAGATGAAATTAATATATCATTAATTGTATCTTTATTATAATTTGTGCATAATAATCTAACAGAATCAGAAAGAATACCAACATCAAAGATATTATTTTTGCCTGATAATACAGAAGCAGTTTTATATAAATCATTATTAGTAATTTTATAAACGTCCCAAATCATTTTATCTACTTTTAGTTGAGTTGGTGTTCCTATTTCACGCAAAGTGCCAGAACTAATCATTGCTATTCTATCACAATATTCGGCTTCGTCCATATAGTGAGTAGTAACAAAAATCGTAACGCCTTTAGCAGAAAAAGAATATATTAAATCCCAAAAACTTCTTCTTGTAATAGGATCAACACCAGAAGTAGGTTCATCAAGAAAAATAATTTTTGGTTCATGAATAATTGCACAAGCTAATGCAAGCCTTTGTTTAATGCCTGCAGATAAACTTATAGCTTTAGTATTTTCATAACCTTGTAATGATACTTTTTCTATAGTTTCTTTGATTTTATAATTAAAAATATTTAAAGGAACGCTATATAGCTTTGCAAAAAAAGTCATATTTTCTAATACGGTAAGTTCATCGTATAATGAAAATTTCTGACTCATATAACCAATACTTTGTCTAACTTTTCTTGGTTCACGCAAAACATCGTAACCAGCAACTATGGCTTGTCCAGAACTTGGTGGCATAATTCCACATAACATTCTAATAGTAGTTGACTTACCTGCACCATTAGCACCTAAAAAACCAAAAATTTCACCTTTTTCAACTTGAAAAGATACGTTAGAAACAGCAGTAAAATCACCAAATTTTTTTGTTAAATTATCAACAGAAACAGCTATACTACTCATTACTATCTCCATCTGATAAATAAGTAAAAATATCTTCTAATACTGGTTTAACAATGTTTATTTCATAGTTAGAAGGCAACTTATTTTTTACGACATTTAATGTATCTTTATTTTTTTGTGCGTGAAGATGTAGAGATGAACCAAAAGACCATACTTTTCCCAACTCTTTAGGAAAAAAGTTCATTAGCTCTCTAACTTTATCTCCTTTAATTTCTATTACATCAATATCAAGAATAGATATTAATTCATCAATAGAGCCAGAGGCAATTATTCTTCCTTTATTCATCAAGCTGATAGTATTACATCTTTCTGCTTCATCAAGGTAAGATGTAGCATACACAACAGCAGTGCCAGATGTAGCAAATCTGTTTAATATTTGCCAAAATTCTCGTCTTGATACTGGGTCAACACCATTAGTTGGTTCATCTAAAATTAATATTTTTGGTTCGTGTATCAAGGCACAACATAATGCTAATTTTTGCTTCATTCCTCCAGATAATTTGCCTGCAGCTCTATCTGAAAATTGTAACATTCCACTTGCTTTTAATAAAACTTCAGCTCTATCTTTGATTAATTTTTTAGGCACACCATGGAGGTCAGCAAAAAAAAATATATTTTCTTCAACTGACATATCTACATATAAGCCAAATTTTTGACTCATATAGCCTAAACTTTGTCTTGCTTGTCTATAATATTTTATTGCATTTTTACCATCAATATATAGTTCTCCAGAATCTGGAATACTTACTGTAGATAAAATTCGCATAGCAGTAGTTTTACCAGCACCATCAGGTCCTACAATACCAGAAATTTTACCGGCTTCTACTGATAATGAAAAATCTTTTAAAGCATGAATATTTCCAAACGATTTAGAAAGGTGATAAGCATCTATTAATTTAGACATAGTTAATTTACAATAACAGCGTCAGCTGGTATTCCGGGTTTTAAAAGCCCTTTAGTATCTATTACATCTATTTTTATTCTATATACAAGTTTTACTCTTTCTGCAGTTGTTTGTATTTGTTTTGGAGTAAATTCTGCTTGGTCAGAAATAAATGTAACTACTCCATCAAAAGTTGTATTAGGCAAACTATCAACAGTAACTAACATTTTTTGACCTAACTGTAATTGATGAGCTTGATTTTCTGGTAAATAAGCACGCAACCATAATTTATTTGGATTTCCTACTGATATTATAGGTGAACCAGCTTGGATAAATTCTCCAACTTCTTTATATTCGTCAATTACGACACCAGTAATTGGAGAATACGTTTTAGTAAACAATAATCTTTGTTCTGATAATTTAACATTCGTTTCTGCTGCATTTAAATTTGCCTTAGCTTGTTCTATCTTCTCATACCTAGGGCCTACTTGAAGTTGTTTTAATCGTTCTGTTAATTCTGCAACTCTTAATTGAGAAATTTTATATGCAGTAGAAATTTTATCATATTCTGAAGCTGCCATAGATTTAGCTTCGTATAATTTTTTTGCTCTATTAAATTCTCTTTTTGTGTTTTCTTCTTCTGTTTTTGCTGAATCAAGCTGTTTTCTAGCTTGTGCAAGTTCTTCTACAGTTGCACCAGCGTTTAATTCAGAAAGTACCCATTTTGCACTTGACTCATCGGCTTTAGCAAGTTTAACTTGGTATTCATACTCTATCGGATCTAATTCAGCAACTAAATCACCTGCTTTTATTTGCTCTCCCTCTGAAAATAAACGAGAAATAATTTGACCTGACACCCTAAAAGATACGTCAACTTTCTTCATTTCAAGTTCACCAGAAAACACTAATATATTCACTTTTTCAGTTTTATACTGTTTATATAATATAAAACTTGCTCCACCAAATATACCAATTAATATTAAAAATATAATTAACTTTTTCATAACATTATATTACATAAGTTTTTTTTATATTACAAGAAAAAGGACTATTATAATAGTTATTAATGATAAAAAGTTGCTATATATAAACAAGTAGGAATTTCAAAAGAGTAACCCATAAAGGATATAACACGCTTATATAGGTTACTTATTTTTATAAATTGTTTTATATAATATTTATTTAATAAAATGTTGAATAATCTGAACCGTATTCGTTTTCATCTTTAACACTATACGCATTACAACCCCTTTGCGAGCCTAAATCGCATCCATAACCATAAAATTCATATGCTTTATTATCATCTTCTCTCACACCCAGCCCTTTAGCATAACTATATCCAACTTCAAAGCAACCATCACCGTGTCTAAGATTGCATGCTTTTACGTAATATGGAAGTGCTTTATGATAGTCTCGTTCCTTTTTTCCTATACCTTCTGAATAAAAATATCCCATATAATAACAACTTTCAGCATCACTATAATCACATCTTTTTTCAGATATATTTACAGATGGAAAATAGGAATAAAGTCCATTATCACGAGAACCATAATATCCACAACCTAAGTTGTTTCCACTATATCTACACGCTTTTTCTCTATATTCCTTTTTTGATTTATAATCATTACTATGTTCATCAAGTATATCTGCAGCATTTAAACAGCCTAAAGCATCACCAAACTCACATGAAATAATATATGCTGCTAATGCTCCTTCTATATCTTTTTTTGTCCCTTCTCCGTGATAAAACATTAGCCCTAAATTATTGCAAGCCATTGAATCTCCGTTAACACAACCATTTTGAAATATAGAAAAAGCCTCTTTAAAATTTCTTGCTACACCGTCTTTTCCTGTAGCACTTATATAACCAAAATCTACACAACTACTAATATCTCCCTTTTCACATGATTTATTCTTTAATTCTATAAATTTTGCTGTATCTTTAGCTACACCATCACCATTCTTATACATTTCTGCTAAATCATTACATGATGAAGATGAGCCACCGTTACACGATTTTTCATAAAATTCTACAGCTTTCGTATAGTTATTACTTAAATAGTAAATTGAGGCAAGTTTATCACAACTTTGTATATATCCAAGATTACATGCTTTTTCATCTAAGCCTATTGCCTTTATTTCATCTTTTGTAACATTATCTTTGCCAATATAGTATATATCTGCAAGAGAAGAACAGCTATAAGCATCTCCATTATTACATTCAGCTTCAAGGTTTTTTAATTTTTCTTCAATATTAACTTCTTCTTCTATTACTTCTTTAGTTGCATTATCATTATCAAGAGTGGAATTTAATGATGTTTTCGCACAACCAACAAAAATAAAAAGTGATATTAATAATAAAATTATTCTTTTCATTTTTATCTACCTAATCCCTTTTTAAACTCTTCATAACTACTACAAAATTGTTTATCTAAATCACACGCTTTTTTTGCATAAAATAATGCTTGATTATTATCTTGCTTTACACCTTCGACTTTTTCATACATATAGCCAAGAGCACTACAGCCCCCAGCATCTCCACCATTACATGATTTTTCAAACAACCCTTTTGCTACTGTATAATCTTGATTTACTCCTTTGCCGTTAAAATACATTAGACCAAGATTATGACAATCAGCAATACTTCCAGTTTTACAATGATTTTCATACATTATTGCTAATCCAGTGCAACTTTTCATATTGCCTTTTTCACATTCAGATACAATAGAATTTATATCACTTCCTTTTGATGAAACTCCTGCACAACCTATAAAAATAAAAATTGAGCTAATAATCATTAATAAAAATTTCATTTATTTCTCCTAAAAAACCTCTATAATCTATTTTATTACTGGTTTATATATAAAAATGTTTCTTTTATCATGCATATTGTTATTGTTATAAAAATTATCATTTTCTCTTTGTATCCTATTTATATCTTCAGAAAATTGTTGATTCATTCTTTGTAAAGATTCTATTTGTCTTTGAGTCTGCTGATTTGCCTGATTCATAGTCTGCTGCATTTGATTAGATGCATTTTGTATACTTAATAATAAATTTTTTCTAGCAATTTCTTGTTGTAACTTCATTTGATTATACGCATGAACTTCTTCCATAGTCCATGCCTTAAGACGTGCAACAAATTCGTTATTTTTATAACAAACTGCTTCACCATTTGGTTGCGACCAACATGTATCATACTCACACCAATCAGTATAATAATAGTTACCATCATTAAACCTTGTTAATTGTGCAGAACAACAACCACTAATAAAAAAAATACTACTTAAAATAATTAATAATAATCCTTTCATTTTTCCTACAAAAATTAAACATTTCTTTA
>JAZSQT010000132.1:0-14202 GCA_045538075.1 Mucispirillaceae bacterium | reverse complement strand
TTCTAATCTATCTTTAATAAATATCAATTATTTTTTACTATAATAAAGCTATATCTATAAATTTACTATCTATTAAACCTTAAATTTTTCAACTAAACTTTTTAATTGTTCTGCTCTATTTTGTAAGTGGCTTACAGTTGTGGCAACTTGACTAACTGCAACGGTACTTTCTTCAATACCAGAAGCTATAACAGAAGTATTTTCGTTAATTAATTGGACTGCAGAATTTTGCTCACCAACCATTTTATTAATATTTTCTATATCAGTATTTGCAATATCTACGCCATTAACTATAGTGCTAAAATCGTCAATTGTTTCATCAACACTTTTTACACCTTCTTTAACTACTTCATCTGCTTTTTTCATTTCCATAGATGCAACATCTGATTCTTTTTGGAAGTTAGTTATAATTCCTTCAATTTCACTAGTTGCTTTTTGTGTTCTTTCTGCTAACTTTCTAACCTCATCAGCAACGACTGCAAAACCTCGTCCAGCTTCCCCAGCACGAGCTGCCTCAATTGCTGCATTTAATGCAAGCAAGTTTGTCTGATCTGCAATATCGTTAATAACTACTAATATCTCACCAATTTGAGTTGAGTTTTTTGAAAGGCTACTAATAGTTTCAGATAATGTATCTGTTTGTTTATTAATCATTAAAATTTTATCTTTTACACTATTTAATTGTTGCGTTCCAATGTGGGTATGCTCTGCTGCATCGCCTAATAAATTTTTACTTTCATCTAAATCTTTATAAACTTTATTTGATAATTGAGTAATATTATCCATATTGTGTGCTATATCACTAACTTGAACTGCTTGATTATCAAAGTTACTTGAAAGTTCTTCCATAGTTGCTGCAAGTTGATTATTTCCTGAAGCAACATCATCTGAAGCAGATTTAACTTCTCTAATAATATCTTGCACATTTTCTATAAAAACATTAATTTCTTTTGCAAGGTCGCCAAGTTCATCATTAGTGTTTACTATAATTCGCTTAGTTAAATCACCATCACCTTTAGTTAAATCATCAACTAAAACAACCATATTCCTAATTGGTTTAGTAATCAATTTATCTAATATTAAAAGAATAGCTACACTAACAATAATCGTAATAATAAATAATACGACTGTAACTATACGAGTACTTGCCATTAAGAAACTTGTATCACCAGCAACAGAAAATATATTGTCTATTGCTGCTGCAGTCATTTTTACGTTAATATCTTCTAATATATCACGTGCTTGTCTTCTTTCTTCAACAATACTATTATACTCTTTCGACAAATTAACGATTGCATCAATGTTTTTATATGCACTTTCTGATGTTTTTAATACTACTTGAAATATCTCTCTATTTCTACCCATACGTATATCACTATAGGTAGCATTAATAAGTCGTTTCATTTCAGAAATAATCTTGTTTGCTTCATTTACCCTTGAAATATCAGCAGTATGTGTCATTTCTCTAAATATGTCTCTAATAACAGCGGCATCTTTAATAATGTTTTTTAAAGCTGTAAGCCTTGCAACCCTTCTTGGAGTAGCCTCTGTATTACGAATATCATCTATTATTAATTTTTCTGTAGATACGTATACTTCTTCTGCTGCTTTTATAAGTTCATCTATTGACTTATTGAGAATAATATCATTTTGACTAATATTTTTAGTAACTCTTATGCTTTCCTTAGATAATTCATCATAACTTTTAGCCACTTTTGAATATTCTGCATGCATTGCAGTAACTCTTGGCAATAACTCTCTATTATTCCCAGTATCTAATAATTTTTGCATATCTTTGAGATTGTCTGATAAATCTAAGAAATTTTTATTGACTAACTGCATACTTTCATCTGACCCACCATTTTGAACAGATTCAAATATATTATTAACTGCTGTTAATGAATTAATTGACATTTTTGATGATAAATCAACACTTGGTAAATAAGTTTCTTCTATAGCTTTAGAAGCATTTACTGCCATATTTGCCGATATAAAAGAATAAAGACTAACAATAATGGCTAATGCAGCAATAATTGTAGCACTTACTAAAATTTTTATCGTCAAAGTCAATCTAAATTTAAACATAACAATCTCCCCTAATATCTACTATGTTTACTTTATATTATATTTTTAAACAATGCAATAAATTTAGGAAAATAACACCGTTATATTTATTTTCTTTTATTTAACTTATTCTCAATTATAATATTAATATTTGATATATATTTTACGATAAAACAATTAAGCCGTCCAAAAAAGGACGGCTTAATATATCTTTTCTTACCAATAGAACATAACTATGCTGGTTTATTAAACTTATATTTTTTTGTGCAGATATGTTTTGCTCCAGTTCCTGCTGGGATTAATTTACCCATAATAACGTTTTCTTTTAATCCACGTAAGTAGTCTGTTTTTCCAGAACAAGCTGCATCAGTAAGAACTCTCGTTGTTTCTTGGAAAGAAGCTGCAGAAATAAAACTTTCTGTATTAATAGCTGCTTTCGTAATACCTTGTAAAATTGTGCGTCCAGTAGGAGGTTGTGTTCCTGCTGCAAGGTGTTCTGCTTGCACCTTCTTGAAGTCGCTTTTATAAACTTCTTCATTTGGCATAAAGTCTGAATCACCTGGGTCATCAATAACGACTTTTTTAAGCATTTGTCTAACGATAACTTCAATATGTTTATCATTAATACTAACACCAGATTTACGATAAACAATTTGAATTTCATCAACTAAATATTTTTCTAATGCCTCTTCACCTAATACTGCTAATTTATCGTGAGGATTAACGTGTCCATCAATTAATGCTTCACCTGCTTTAACTCTATCGCCATCATGAACATTAATATAGCGTTGAGTATTGATATTATACTCTTTTCTATCGCCTGTTTGCTCATTTTTAATAACGAGTTTACGCATTCCCCTTGAAGTATTATTTTCTAAAGAAACTACACCTTCAATTTCTGCAATAACTGCTGGGTCTTTCGGTTTTCTTGCTTCAAAAAGTTCTGCAACACGTGGAAGACCAACAGTAATATCTTTCGTTTTTTGTGCTTCACGTGGAATTTTTGCAATAATATCTCCAGGATATATTCTTTCACCTTCTGCAACAGTAATATTTGCTCCTGGTGGTAATAAATATCTATGAAGAGTTTTATTATCATCATCTTTAATTGATATACGAGGTTGTTTTTTATCCCTAGTATTGGCAACAACAACTTTTTGAGAAAGACCAGTAATAGGGTCAATTTCTTCTCTTAAAGTATCACCATCAATTAAATCTCCAAATGCAATCGTTCCCTCATGTTCTGTCATAATAAGGCTTGCATGTGGATCCCATTCATAAAGTAATTCGCCTTGTTTAACAGTTTGACCTTCTTCTACACGAATACGGTTACCATAATTTGGATTATATCGTTCTATAATTCTACCGTCATTATCTTTAATGAAAAGTGAACCATTTCTATTTAATACAATATTTTCTCCACTTCTGCTTTTTACTACTCTCATATCATCAAAAACTACAATACCACCCATTTTTGCAGACATTGATGATTCAACACCAGATGCAGATGCAACACCACCAATATGGAAAGTTCTCATTGTAAGCTGCGTTCCTGGCTCACCAATAGATTGAGCTGCAATAGTTCCGGCTGCTTCACCTATTTCTATCATTCTACGTGTTGCAAGGTCTATACCGTAACATTTACGACAAATTCCAAATTCACTATCGCAAGTAAGAGCAGATCTAACCATAACTCTATCAATACCAGACTTCTCTATTTTTTCAACTACAGTTTCATCTATAAAACTATTAGCTTCAACTATCAATTCATCTGTTATTGGGTCGTATATATCTTCTAATGCGTATCTTCCATATACTCTTTCGCCTAAAGATTCTACAATATTACTACCTTGATAAAGGGAAGTAAGCTCTATACCTCTAATTGTTCCACAATCTTCTTCAGATATAATCAAATCTTGTGCAACATCAACTAAACGACGAGTTAAATAACCAGAGTTTGCCGTCTTAAGTGCCGTATCTGCAAGACCTTTACGAGCACCGTGAGTAGAGATAAAGTATTGGCTAACTGTTAAGCCTTCACGGAAGTTTGCAATAATAGGCGTTTCAATGATTTCACCAGACGGCTTAACCATAAGACCACGCATACCTGCAAGCTGTGCAATCTGAGCTTTTGAACCCCTTGCTCCAGAATCACTCATTACGTATAATGTATTGTAATATTTTTCTCTTTTTTCTTCTTTAGACGCATCGCCACCAACATTTTCAATAGTTTTCATAAGTTGGTCTGTAATTGCCTCATTAGTTTGAGACCATACGTCAATAATTTGGTTATATCTTTCACCTTTAGTTAATGCACCTTCTCTATAATGGTCCTCAATATCCTTAACTTTTGCATTAGCTTCATCTACTAATTTATGTTTAGCGTCTGGTATAATCATATCATCAATACAAATTGAATAACCTGCCATTGTAGAATATTTAAAACCAAGATTTTTTAAATCATCAAGGAAAGTAACACTATACCAATTACCTAATTTTTTATAAATATAATCAACTAATTTTCCAAGTTCCTTTTTGCCTAACACTTTGTTTACGGCATCAAAATCAATACCTTCTGGAACGATACCGTATAAAACAACACGTCCAGCACTCGTATCGTATATTTTACCATCTATGCGAACTTTAATCTCTGCTTGTAAAGAAAGTTTGCCATGATCTATTGCAACTATAACTTCTTCTGGACTTGCATATATTTTGCCACTACCTTTAGCATTTTTTAAAGGTCTTGTAAGGTAATATATACCTAAAACCATATCTTGTGTAGGAACTGCAAGAGGGTTACCATTTGCAGGAGACAAAATATTGTATGATGAAAGCATTAATGTTTTTGCCTCAAGTTGTGCTTCAAAGGATAAAGGCACATGGACTGCCATTTGGTCTCCATCAAAGTCTGCATTAAAAGCAGGACAAACTAACGGGTGTAATTGTATTGCTTTACCCTCAATAAGTTGTGGTTCAAAGGCTTGAATACCTAATCGATGTAATGTTGGAGCACGGTTTAATAATACAGGGTGTTCTTTAATCACCTCTTCTAAAACGTCCCAAACTTCTGGTCGTCTTTCTTCAACCATTCTTTTTGCTTGTTTAACAGTTGAAGCAATGCCTCTTTCTTTTTCTAACTTATAGTATAAGAAAGGTTTAAACAACTCTAATGCCATAAGTTTCGGTAAACCACACTGATGCATTTTCAAGTGTGGCCCAGCAACGATAACGCTACGACCAGAATAGTCAACCCTTTTACCTAATAAGTTTTGACGGAAACGGCCATTTTTACCTTTAATCATATCTGAAAGAGATTTTAAAGGACGCTTATTAGATGAACGAATTATACGACCACGTCTGCCATTATCAAATAAAGCATCTACTGCTTCTTGAAGCATACGTTTTTCGTTTCTAATAATAATTTCTGGAGCACTTAATTCCATCAATTTTTTAAGACGATTATTTCTATTGATTACACGTCTATATAAATCATTTAAATCACTAGTTGCAAATCTTCCACCATCAAGAGGAACTAAAGGTCTTAACTCTGGTGGTATAACAGGAATTACATCAAGAACCATCCATTCAGGACGATTGTTTGATTTCCTAAAGGCTTCAACTACTCTTAAACGTTTAGCAAGTTTAAGCCTTTTTTGCATACTTGTAGTTTCTTTTAACTCTCTTTTTAATTCAATAAGGAGAAGTTCTAAATCAACTCTTTTTAATAACTCTTTAATTGCTTCTGCACCAATTTTTGCAACGAAGCTATTTTTTCCAAATTCTTCTTCTTTTTGGCGATACTTTTCTTCTGTAAGAATTTCACACTCATTAAGATTAGTATTTTTTGGATCAATAACAATATACGATTCAAAATATACAACTCTTTCTATATCTTTGATTGATAAATCAAGAATAGACCCAATACGAGATGGAGTCCCTTTAAAAAACCATATATGACATACTGGTGAAGCTAAATCAATATGTCCCATACGTTCACGACGAACTTTTGATTGAACAACCTCAACACCACACTTATCACATACAGTATTTCTATGTTTCATTCTTTTATATTTACCACAAAGACATTCCCAGTCTTTTACTGGACCAAATATTTTAGCACAAAAAAGACCATCTCTTTCTGGTTTAAAAGTTCTATAGTTAATCGTTTCTGGTTTAGTAACTTCACCAGAGGACCAACCACGAATTTTTTCTGGTGATGCAATCTTAATTCTTATTGCATCAAAAAAAACAGGTATTTTACCATCTTTTAAATTTGTATTTTTCATAATAACTCTAACACTCCTTTAAGTGTCGGATTAAATAAATTCACAATTATTACGGCAATATTTCTATTACCGTAATAAAATTTTAATTAGTTATCCAATTCTTGATTTTCACTTTCTTCTGACTGTAATGCTTCTTCATCTAATTGCTGACTAGTCAAAAGTTCTATATCAAGGACTAACCCTTTAAGCTCATTTATAAGAACATTAAAAGATTCAGGCATACTCGGTGTAAAACTAAAGTTACCATTAACTATTGATTCATATACTGCTGTTCTTCCATCAACATCATCTGATTTTACAGTAAGCATTTCTTGAAGAATATTAGCAGCACCGTATGCTTCCAATGCCCAAACTTCCATTTCCCCAAGTCTTTGTCCTCCAAACTGTGCTTTACCACCAAGAGGTTGTTGAGTAACGAGAGAGTATGGACCAGTTGACCTAGCATGAATTTTAGTATCAACAAGGTGGTGAAGTTTAAGCATATACATGACACCAACTGTAACTTCTTGGTCAAATTTTTCGCCAGTTCTACCATCGTATAATACCGTTTGACCATCTGTTTTAAACCCTGCATCTGTCAACATCTTTTTAATATCACTTTCTTTAGCACCATTGAAAACTTCTGTTGTAACGTGTTTTCCAAGAGCTTTTGCTGCCCAGCCTAAATGAGTTTCTAAAATTTGTCCTACATTCATACGTGATGGCACAGAAAGTGGATTTAATACAAGTTCAACTGGAGTTCCATCTGGTAAATAAGGCATATCTTCTTCTGGTAATATTCTTGAAACAACACCTTTATTACCATGACGACCAGCCATTTTATCACCAACAGATAAACGTCTTCTTATGGCAACAAATACTCTAACTGATTTTAATACTCCAGCAGAAAGCTCATCACCTTTTTCAATTTTTTTGCGTTTATCTTTAAATTTTTCTTCTGCTTCTTTTTTGCGTTTATTAGTTATTTCATCTATTTTTGCAACTTCTTTGTTAAAATCTTCTTTATTCTCAACTTCTAAAGATTTTAAATCCATATAATCAAGATTTTCTATATCACTATCAGTAAGCACTTTTCCAGCATCTATTCCATTACTTGCCTTTTCAAGTTTTTTACCTACTAAAATAGTTCTTATTCTATCTTTACGGACATTTTCTATTGCTGCAACTTCCCTTGCATAACTAGTGCTTATTTTATTAAGCTCTTCTTTTTCTATTAAAATAGTTCTGCTATCTTTAGACTGATCACGTCTCGTCATAACTTGAACATCTAAAATAGATCCAGATATACCTGGTGGCACCCTTAAAGAAGCATCTTTAACATCACCTGCTTTTTCTCCAAAAATTGCTCTTAAAAGTTTTTCTTCTGGAGAGGCTTGCGTTTCTCCCTTTGGTGTAACTTTACCGACCAATATATCGCCTTCAGTAACGTTAGCACCAATTCTGATAATACCACTTTCATCAAGATTTTTAAGTGCTTCTTCACTGATATTTGGAATATCACGTGTAATTTCTTCTGCACCTAATTTAGTATCTCTTGCATCTATATCAAATACTTCTATATGAATTGATGTAAAAGCGTCCTCTTTTACGAGCTTTTCTGATATAAGAATAGAGTCCTCATAGTTGTAGCCCATCCATGGCATAAATGCTACGACTGTATTTCTTCCTAACGCTAATTCGCCACAATCTGTTGCAGCTCCATCTGCTAATGTATCACCTTTTTTAACTTTCTGACCTAATGATACTATTACGTTATAGTTGATACAAGTATCTTGGTTTGACCTACGATATTTTACTAAATCATATACATCAATACCAAAATCGCCATTTTTTTCAACGTAACGGACTATAATTGTATCTGCATCAACGTAATCAACTACACCAGTATGTTTTGCAATCAAAGCTGAGCCAGAATCAACAGCAACTTTTCTTTCTAAACCAGTTCCAACAATAGGAGCATCAGTTCTAATAAGAGGCACTGCTTGACGCTGCATATTTGAACCCATTAAGGCACGGTTAGCATCATCATGCTCTAAAAATGGAATAAGTGCAGTAGATACTGAAACTATTTGCATTGGAGCAACGTCCATTAATTGAATTTTTTCTCTTTCTGCAAGAAGGGATTCACCTGCAAACCTACAAGCAACCATTTCATTAATAAAATTACCATCTTTATCAATAGGTGCGTTAGCTTGAGCAATATAATAATCTTCTTCTTGTAAGGCATACATATATATTACTTCATCAGTAACTTTGCCATCAACAATCTTACGATAAGGCGTTTCTATAAAGCCAAATTCGTTTATTTTTGCATAAGTCGTAAGAGACGTAATTAAACCAATATTTGGACCTTCTGGAGTTTCAATAGGACAAATTCGTCCGTAATGGGAAGTATGAACGTCCCTAACTTCAAAACCTGCTCTATCTCTATTTAAACCACCAGGGCCAAGTGCTGAAAGACGTCTTTTATGAGTAATTTCAGAAAGTGGATTATTTTGATCCATAAATTGAGAAAGCTGATAACTTCCAAAAAACTCTTTAATTGATGCCGATAACGGTTTTGCATTAAGTAAGTCTTGAGGAGTAAGCTCATCAATATCTTGAATACTCATACGCTCTTTGACAGTTTTTTCCATACGAGCAAGACCTATACGTATATGGTTTTGCAATTGTTCTCCAGCTGCCCTAACACGTCTATGACCTAAATGGTCTATATCATCTATTTTTTCAACGCCTAAACGTATTCTTTCTAATACTCTTACAGTTTCAACAATATCTTCTTTTGTAAGAGTAATTGTATCTTCTGGAATATCTATTTTTAAACGTTTATTTATTTTAACCCTACCAACTTTAGATAAGTCGTATCTTTTTGGGTTAAAAAATAAATTATCAAATTGAGCTTTTGCAGTATCTTCTGTAGCAGGCTCTCCTGGACGAAGTTTTCTGTAAATCTCAATTAATGCTTCTTCTTGAGTCTTAACCTTATCTATATATAAAACATCTCTGATAGCTGAATCGTAGTTTTGTCTATCAATAAATAATATATCAAAACTTTTTATATTATTGTCTAAAATAGCCTCAATTACTTCAGAAGAAATTTGAGAATTAGCTTCAACAATAACTTCACCATCAGAAGTAACTATATCACGTCCAATAAAATTGTCTTTAAAATCGTCATAATCTAATTGATAACGACCAATTTCTGCTTTTTCAAGACGTTTTCTTGCTGCTTTAGTAATAGTGTGATTTGCTTTTACAAGAATTTCACCACTACTATCTTTTATATCAATAGATACTTTCTGACCAAGAATTTTATCTCTATCAAAATCTTTATAATATTTTCCGTCTTCAATATATATAGTTTCAAATTTGTAATACGTATCAAGAATATCTTGGCTCGTTAATCCTAATGCTTTTAAAAGGACTGTAACGGGAATTTTCTTCTTTTTATCAATACGCACATACATTGTATTTTTTGAATCAAATTCAAAATCTATCCATGACCCTCTATAAGGTATAATTCTTGCACTATATAAGTGTTTTTCAATTACACTTTTAGCAGCAGTCATATCTTCAAAAAATATACCTGGCGATCTATGTAACTGGCTAACAATTACACGTTCTACACCATTTATTACAAAAGTGCCACGTTCTGTCATAAGAGGAATATCACAAAGATACACTTCTGACTCTGTAGCCTGAATTGCAATTTTTTCACCAGTGTCTTCATTTATATCATGAGTAGCTAAACGCACTTTAATTTTAAGTGGTGCAGCATAATTTGTATTCCTGTCAATAGACTCCCTTGGAGAATATTTAGGCTCCTCAATAGTATAGCTTACATACTCTAATACTGAAGTTTCATTAAAATCTGTAATAGGGAAAATCTCCCTAAAAACTTCCTCAAGACCATGTAGTTTACGTTTATCAGCACTTATATGCTGTTGGAGGAAATCTTTATACGATTGTTTTTGAACCTCAATTAAGTCTGGTATATCAACAATCTTTTTTATTTTTGAAAAATTAATTCTTTCTATTGGTTTTTTAGAAGTTAACATATTTCGTCACCCGATGGATGATAGTTTAAGCAAAATGAGGGGAAGCTGGAGCCTCCCCTATTTGCATAATCAAATTTTATTTTTTTATTATTATTAAACGAAAGTTTCAAATTATTTAACTTCCGCAGTACCACCAGCTTCGGTGATTTTTTTAGCAATTTCTTCAGCTTCAGCTTTAGCAATGCCTTCTTTAACTGGTTTTGGTGCCTCATCAACGAGAGCTTTAGCTTCTTTAAGTCCAAGACCTGTAATTTCACGAACTACTTTAATTACTTGAACTTTTTGAGCTCCACCGTTAGTAAGGATAACATCAAATTCAGTTTTTTCAGCTTCGCCACCAGCAGCAGCACCACCAGCAGCAGGAGCAGCAGCAACAGCAACAGCTGGAGCAGCAGCAGAAACACCAAAAATTTCTTCAAGTTCTTTTACGAAATCTGCGAGTTCAATTACACTCATATTTTTTAAAAAATCTACTACTTGATCTTTAGTTACGCTCATTATATAAGCCTCCAAATTATTACTTTTATTATTTTTTGTCTTTTATTGCAGTCAATACGTTTAATAGACCACGAGGAATATTTGCAAGCACAGAAACAAAGTTTGTAACTGGTGCATTCATACTGCCCAACGCTTTTGCAAGGAGTTCATCACGTGATGGTAAGTCAGCAATTTTTTCAACGCCAACTTTGTCGAGTGCCATTCCGTCAAAATAACCACCTTTCAATTTAAAAAATTTAGATATTGCAGCGTCTTTTGCAAATTTTTTAGCAATTTTAGCAGCTGCTGCAAAATCTTGCTCAACAGTAATACATAATGTTGGTTCAACAAGTAAATTGTCAAGCACATCTATATCTTTTGCGTTAAACGCCTTTTTGAGAAGCGTATTCTTGATGACACGACAATCATTACCGTTACCTTTAAATTCACGGCGAATTTCGTCCATCTGGATAAATGTCAAACCTTTATAATTGGCTAATATAACGCCCTGAGATTTGCCAATATTATCCGAAAGCTCCTTTACGAGTTCTATTTTCTGCTCTTTTTTCATCTTCAAGGTATCACCTCATAAAGAGCCGGTTGAATGTATCATACAGTTTCCGTAGGAATTATACTAAAATGCTATCCAAACTTTTATCTTAGAACCTACTTCTTCAACCTGCTATTTTTCTAATTTTAATATATTAAAAGTTTTTTGGGTCTATCTTAATACCAGGACCCATTGTTGTTGAAATATTAATGCCTCTTAAATAGACACCTTTACTTGATGCAGGTTTAGCTTTAACTAAAGCATCAATTAATACTTTCATATTTTCAACGAGTTTTGCTGCTTCAAAATTCTTTCTGCCGATAGGTGCATGAACTATTCCTGCTTTGTCAACTCTAAATTCAACCATACCAGCTTTAAGTTCTTTCACAACTTTTGCAACATCATTTGTTACTGTGCCAACTTTTGGATTAGGCATAAGCCCACGAGGTCCTAATACTTTACCAAGTTTACCAACCTTAGCCATCATATCAGGAGTAGCAACTACCTTATCAAATTCTAACCAGCCGCCCTCGACTTTAGCGACAAGTTCATCACCACCAACGACATCTGCGCCAGCAGCTTCAGCCTCTTTTACTTTTTCGCCTTTTGCAAAAACTGCAACACGAACAGTTTTACCAGTGCCGTTTGGAAGAACCACTGCTCCTCTAACCATTTGATCAGAATGACGTGGATCAACACCAAGTTTAACTGCTGCATCAACACTTTCATCAAATTTGGCGAAGGCTGCTTTTTGCGAAATTTCAATAGCTTCAGTTAAATCGTATAATTTCATACGATCAACTTTAGTTCTACTTTCCGCAAGATTTTTACCTTTTCTGGACATTTTTGCTCCTCTTGCCGGTCATTAAACTACTTCTCAATCTCATAACCCATACTTTTTGCTGATCCAGCTATGATTTTTATAGCTTGATCAATATCTTTAGTATTGAGATCGGGCATTTTTGCTTCTGCAACTTTCTTTAAGCTATCTCTTGAGATAACTCCTAATTTTGATTTTCCTGGGTTTTGTGAACCCTTTTGCAACTTCATTTCTTGTTTAATAAGAGCCGTTGCAGGCGGCATCTTAGTAATAAAAGTAAAGCTACGGTCTTCATATACTGTAATAATAACAGGTATAGAAGTATCTCCCATATTTTGAGTCTGGGCATTAAATGCTTTACAGAACTCCATAATATTGACACCACGTTGTCCGAGTGCCGGTCCTACCGGTGGCGATGGGTTCGCTTTTCCGGCTGGTATAAGCAGTTTAATCTGCCCCATTACTTTTTTAGCCATCTGCTACCTTCCGTTAATTGCTTATATAGCAATTTCTACAATAAATATAATTAATATAATAATTATAATTTTTTTTACTTATCTGTGCGTTTAACTTGCAAATAATCAAGCTCAATAGGAGTTTGACGTCCAAATATACTAACTACAACACGCACTTTTTCTTTTTCTGGACTTACTTCTTCTACAGTTCCAGCAAAACCTAAAAATGGCCCATCTATAACTTCAACGATATCGCCTTTAATATATTTTGCAGCAATTCGTGGTGCTTCAGATTTTGCCAAGGCAATCATAGCATCAACATCATTTTCTGGTATAGGAACTGGATCTTTACCACCAACAAATCCAGTTACTTTCGGCAAACTCTTAACAACATGCCAATTACTCGTACTCATTGCCATATTTACAAGTATATAACCTGGAAAAGTCTTCTTTTTGCTAACTTTTTTCTTGCCATTTTTTAATTCAACTACTTCTTCTGTAGGAATAAGCACTTCACCAAAATAATCGTGAAGTCCTAATGTTTTAACTTTATCTTCAAGCAAAAGTTTAACATGCTTTTCAAAGCCAGAATAAGTGTGAACTACATACCATTTTTTATCCATAGAACCTAACCTATTACAACAGCTGCAAGGCGAGATACTACTGCATCTACTCCACCTAAATATGCAGTTATTAACCCTACAACAACGACTACGACAATAGAAGTTTTTATTGTAGCATCTTTAGTAGGCCAACTAACTTTTGAAAGCTCTTCTTTTACTTCTTTATAAAATACTGTCGGTTTAAACTTTTTCACTACCTAAACCTCTCTTTAGGTTTTTTATAAACAGGCCAAGAGGGACTTGAACCCCCAACACCCGGTTTTGGAGACCGGTACTCTGCCAATTGAGCTATTGGCCTATTAACTATTTAATTCATAATCGCTATAGATTATCTACTAAACCAAATAATCTTACTAAAATACTTTAATAATACTTAAGCTACTTAAAAAGCATTCTGTAATATTAAGCAAAACTTTAGCAATATGCAATTATACTGTTACTTAGTTTCTTTATGAACAGTATGTTTTCTGTCAAACTTGCAATATTTTTTAAGCTCAAGTTTACCAGTCATAGTTTTTTTATTCTTGGTAGTAGTGTAATTACGACGCTTACATTCGCTGCAAGCTAATGTGATAATTTCTCTCATGGATTTAATCCTTCCTTTATTACGCCGTCACACCTACCAATTTTTAGGCTCCCGGCTCCCGCAGTTCCTTTAGCGGTAAAATAAAACTTTATGGAAGAAAAAATTCTTCCATAAAGCAAATAAAACAATTTTAATTAATTTATTACTCAATTATTTCAGTAACAACGCCAGCACCAACTGTGCGTCCACCTTCACGAATTGCAAAACGTAAACCTTTCTCCATTGCTATAGGTTGAATTAAGTTCACTTCACAACTTATATTATCACCAGGCATTACCAT
>JAZSQT010000055.1:0-5905 GCA_045538075.1 Mucispirillaceae bacterium | reverse complement strand
CATGGCTACGATCCGACTTTATTCGTAATATTCTTTCTCGTATTTCAGAAGATTGTTTAAGTGGAAATTTTGAATGTATAACGATAAAAGCATATAATTACGTTATAAACGATATATCTCTTGTAAAAGAAAGAAATAAAGGTAGAAATCCAAAACAATCATTAACAATAAAAGAAGCAGATGTATATGACAAATCAGTATTACTTGCATCTTTTTTAGAAAATGCTGGCATAAAAACTCATATAGAAGAAAGTAACAATAAGGTAATTGTTTATGCAAAAAAATTAAATTTACTAAAATTATATAATGAAATTATTAAAGATTTGCATAAAAAACCTTTAGCAAGTAGAGAAGTAGTATTAAAAAAGAATGGTGTATGGGTAGTTAATTTAAATACTTCTGATAACAAACCTATAACTATTGATATTTCAGCTAAATCAGAATATCCATTTTCTTTAATGCTTTTTCCTAATGAAAAAGAAATGAATAATTTTTTAAAATATAAAAATGGAAGATATATGACTGATTGTTTTCTTGATAATGTTACAATTGCCGAATTATCTTGTCTTTCTTCGTCTGGAGGAAAATTATTATTTATCTCAAAAGCTAATAGTAATAAGTTTTCTGGAAAAGTTTTTCGTGGTGGAATATTGTTGAGTGATGTAAAATCTGTTGAAATAAATAAAGAAATTTTAATCCCTATGGACGTATCTCTTAATAAACCATTAATATACCCTGGTATGATTAATTAAAAAAAGGAGTGAAATTTGTTTAAAATAGGCTATATGGAATATGCAAATGTTTATCCAATATTCTACTACTTGTTACAGGATAAATCTTTATATTTTTTTAAAAGTTATCCAGCAGAACTTAATATAGCCATGCGTAAAGGTGAAATAGATTTATCTCCAGCGTCTTGTATTGAGTATGCAAGAAATCCAAAATTATACAATATTATTTCAGATATTTCAGTTTCATCTATTGGTGCAGTAAAAAGTGTAAACATTTTTTCTAATTACAAAGTTGATGAGTTATGTGGTAAAAAAATATTTTTTACAAAAGAATCAAATACATCTACTGTTTTAGCTCGTATTATATTAGAAAAATTTTATAAAGTTGAACCAATTTATGTTAGCGATAAGAATATTGCAGATGCAGAGCTTTTGATAGGAGATAAAGCATTATATTCTTATTATAACTCTAATTACAAATATATAATTGATTTAGGGTTAGAGTGGTATAAGTTTACTAATTTGCCCTTTGTTTTTGCATTATGGATAATTCGTAAATCAATAGAAAATAGTAATGAAATTATTAAATTAATTAGCGATATAAAGGAATATGCTAAAAAATTTAAAAATAATTATGACGAATTGGCGATAAAATATATGTCTGCTGGTTATACTACTGAGCAGATAATTGATTATTGGAATACGATAGATTATAGATTAACAAGTAGTCATATAGATGGTTTAAAGTTATTTTATAATTTAGCTTATGAAATTAATGAAATAAGTGAAATTCCTATATTAAATTTTTATTGAACTTTATTTATTTTTTTTCTTAAAATCAACATTAATAACTTTACCACTTTTATCTATAGTTTTAGACTTTTTTCTTGTGTTAGATTTATTACTATTTTTTTCTTTTTCAGAAGCCTTGAAATTAAACATAAAACTTGGTTCCCGTAAATCATCAACTATAACATATATTGCATCAAAAGGGATAAAAACATCTTCCCATACACCTGCAAATTGTAAACTTGCAGATAATCCATTATGATAAAAAGATAAATTTGATGACGAAAAACTGCCAAATGCTAAAATAATTCCGTGTTCTACTTCTTGTCCAACTAAACCTCTTTTGCCAATAATAAGCTCATCGTGAGGTAGGGCATGAATATATATAATATCTAATTCATCTAATAAAGAAGTTATTATTCGTTCTTTTATTTTTTTATTCATAATTTAATCCTCTTTAATCTTATTTGGAAAAAAACAAGAATATTTTTCATTAAATACTGGTTTTTCATTTCTACATTTATCTTTACAGTCTATACATCTATCAGCAAAAATACATTTATTATCAAAAGAAGAATTATTTTTACCTATACTTCCTTTAATAGTTGTTAAAATATTCTTGTTTCCTATGTGAGTTATACAATTTTTTAAGGCAATAGTATAAGGGTGGTATAGTTTATTATTTTTTAAATTACTATTTGATGTTATTTCCATAATTTCACCACAATATAATACTGCAATTCTATTGCAAATATTCATTAAAAGAGATAAATCATGAGAGATAAAAAGCATCGTTAAATTGTGGTCTCTGTTTAATTTTTGAAGTAATTTGATAATTTGAGCTTGAATAGTAACGTCTAATGCAGTTGTTGGTTCATCAGCTATTAATAAATCTGGATTACTTGCTAATGCTATTGCAATCATAACTCGCTGATTCATTCCACCAGAAAGTTGGTGAGGATACGCTTTTAATCGTTCTTTCGGTCTATCAATTTCAACAATACCAAGTAGTTCTTCTGCTCTTATTATTGCATTACGTTTATCTATATTTTTATTGTGTAATAATATGGTTTCTACAATTTGTGCTCCAATAGTTATTACTGGATTAAGAGAAGAAGTAGGGTTTTGGAAAATCATAGAGATTTTTTTACCTCTAATAGATTTAAAATCAGATTCTGCAGTTAATTCTTTATTATCATAAATAATTTTTCCAAAAGACTTTTCTACAGGGGCTTTGTTAAGCCCCATAATAGTTTTTGCTAATACGCTTTTTCCAGAACCAGATTCGCCTGCAAGACCTAAAATCTCACCTTTATTTATATTAAGTGATACATTTCTTAAAATATTAAATGTATCATTTTCAGAATTTAATTTAACCGTTAAATTTTCTATTTTAAGCATTCTATTACATTAACTTAAAAGAAATTTTTAGTCTATAATATTATTTAACTTTTTTGCTTCTCGTTACCATATAAGAATGTTCATAAAATATAAATAGTGGTATTGCTACACCAACTACTAATGCAGTAATTACACCAAAGGCAGTAAGACCATTTTTAAAAATTTCAGTTATCATTTGTTGAAGAATTACATCGTCATCATTTTTCATAAAATATATAAAAGATAAAATAGTTTTATAGGCATACATTCCAGGTATCATTGGTAAAAGAGAAGGGAACGAAAAGACTTCAGCTGGGATATGAGCAAGTTTTGCAAAAAACATACTACCCATTCCTATTGTAAAAGCAGCAAAAAAAGTTGCAAAAGTTATATCTACTGAGGTATTTTCTAATAAAAAGTATCTAAAGCTATAGCCAATAGAAGCTAAAAATGCAGATATAAATATTGCTTTTTTTGGAGGATTTGATATAGAAGAAAATCCAGCAGCAGCAACAGCAGCAAAAAATCCATATACTAAATAGTCTATCATAACTTACCAACTCCTAAAATTATCAATGTTAAATATAATCCAAGGGCTATACATATTATTAATATTGAGGCATTAATCGCCCGAGAAAAACCTATTATAACATGACCTTCTATAATATCTATCATTGAGTTTATAATAGGAACACCAGGTATTAAAAATAAAACACTAACTGTAACTGCAACTTCTGCAGTATTGCTAATATCTAAATAAATTCCAGATGAAGCAATCATTGAAGATACGAAAGCAGTAATAAAGAATATTAATCTATGGTCAATATGGCGATTCATTAATTCTTGCCTAATAAAAAATCCAATTAAAGTAGATACAAAGACTATACCCATAGCAACAAAATCTCCTTGAAAAATCTTGCAAAAAGCCATATTTCCTATTGCTGCTGCAAGTAGTATAATCCATCTTGAAATTGATTTTTCATTCATTATTAAGTTATATCTATTTTTTAATTCGCTAAAAGCTAAATTATTATCGTAGCAATCCCAACTTAATGCACTTAATTTAGATATTTTTTTTAAGTTAATTGGTAAATGTTTTAAGTTTCTAACGTAAGTTCTTGATATAGAATGATCATCTGGATCTTCAACTGTCATTGTAAGATTTCTTTGAAAAATTATCATATCCATTTCGTAACCAAAGGATTTTGCTATTCTTGAAGTATTTCTAACTATTCTTGCAGTGTGAGAACCAACTCCCATTAAAGATACTGCATAGTCTAATAAAAAATCAGATAATTGTTGAATATCTACTTTACGTTTTTTTTCTTCCATAAAAATACTGCTCCAAAATAATCTTGAGATAATATATATTTATTTTAATATAATCAATAAAAATAATATATTAAAATTTTTTTTGGTAATTTTTATGGCGTTATTATGGTGTATAAGATAATTATTATAAAATATTAAAAATTTATATAGAATATAGATGATTAAAGGGCTAAAAAGCCCTTTAATATTATAATTTATTCATCAATACCATAAAGGTATTTATTCCTTTGCATTTTGTTATAGTTATCACATGCAAGTTGAACACCTTCATCGCAACCTAAACCAAGATAGTAGTATGCTTTTTTGTAATCTTGCCTAACTCCTTCTCCGCCGAAATACATAACACCTAATTTAGTGCAACTCACACCTCTACCAGTAATTAAATCACCAAATGGTGCACAAGCATATTCATAGGCAGTTCTTGCTATACGATAATTTTTTTCTACCCCATTACCAAGATAATACATAATTCCCAAAACTTCACAAGCTATTGGATCTCTTTTATTAATATCACCATTAATAGCAACAGCACAAAGTTCTTCAACTATTATTTTTGCTTTAGATACATCTTTTTTGATTTTTAATTTATCATTACCATAGTATAACGCAACTCCATATAAGCCAAAAATTTCTTCGTCGCATTTATTTTTGTTGCTACACGATTTTTCTTTAAATTCAAGTGCTTTTTCTATATTTTGTGTTACGTTTTTACCATGTAAATATGAAACTGCAAGTATATAGCAACTATTCATATCTTCTGGGTCAAATTCAAAACTACTATTACAAGATTTTTCATAATAATTAAATGCTTTTTTAATATCTTTTTTAACAATTACTCCATTAAAATACATATTAGCAAGAGCTTCACAACCTATAGCAAATTCGCTATTACAACCTTTTTCAAGATATGGTAGTGCTTTATTTAAATCTTGTTGTATATCTACTCCAAAAAAATAATTTAAGCCGGCCATACCACAGCTTGCCATATTGCCAAGATTACACGCTTTTTCACGTAATTCTAAAGCTTTTATTCTATCTTCTGCAACGCCGTCGCCATTAGAATATTTGTCTGCAAGAAAAAAACAACTATCAGCATTTCCATTATTGCATTCAGCTTCAAGTTTTTTTAATTCTTCTTCAAAATTAGCAACTTCTTCTTTTACTTCTTCATTTGCATTATTGTTATCAATAGTAGAATTTAATGTTGTTTTTGCACAACCCATAAAAATTAAAATTGATATTAATGATAAAATAATACTTCTCATTCTACTCTCCAAATTTTTAAAGATTTTTTTACTAACATTTATTTAATATAGATTTATATAAACAAAATTATTTATCATACATAGTAACATATTGCAACTAAATACTTCACTATTAAGTTGTATATAAGTTTAAGTAATTTTTATAATAAGTGAGGTATTATTTAACACTATAAAAATATATTATTGGCAAGTTTATAAGAAAATAATCTAACTAAATAATAAAAAGAAAATTATCTTCTTTGCAATTTGTTGTAATAATCTTTAAAATTAACCATTAATTAGTTGTATTTTTTGTAAGTATAGTATTACTATTCTAATAATAAATTTACTTATTAACTTTTTCTAAGATAAGCAACACAAATATAATAATCTTGCAACTATTTATTGTTTATGAAAAAAAATAAAATA
>JAZSQT010000065.1:0-2336 GCA_045538075.1 Mucispirillaceae bacterium | reverse complement strand
TGTTTACCAATTCTCACGTAAATACTTGTGGTGTATATCCTTTACATCGGCAATCAATAGTTGTTGAGACTGGTTATAACGATGCAACTGTGGATAAGCTATTAAATAGGTTTATTGATTATGGTAAAATTAGGTATTCATTTAAGACAAACGAAATTTGTCTTATCAACTTTATTAAGAATACTTATACGGCAATGAGCTATCAACAAGCGAAAGGTATTATGAAGAGCTTAGATACGGTGCAAGATGTAGAGTTGTTGCAGTATATAGATACTGCAACAATGGGAAAAACGATAACAAGTTACATTCAAAGTAAATGTAACGATACTCTTATAGCAGATAAAAAAGAAAACATCAACAAAAAAAACAATAGCAATAGCAATAGTAGTAAATTTATCAAACCATCAATAGAAGAGATAAAGCAGTATTGCACCCAGCGACATAACAATATTGATGCAGAAAGTTTTTATTCTTTCTATGAAAGTAAGGGCTGGAAAGTAGGCAATACTCCCATGAAATGTTGGAAAAGTGCAGTCATTACATGGGAGAAAAGAAACAATAATAGGAAGTTGCCTTTAAAAGAAATTGAGATACTAACAAAAGAGTTCAACATATTATACGAAAGTTATCCAGTCAAGAACTTCTATGATAAAGCATTGCAAGTATATATTAATTTATTTGAGGCTAAAGAATTGCCGAGTGTAGATGAGCTTATTAATAAAGTAGAATTGTTTAAATTGACAGAGCAATGGAAAGACAAAACATTTATTCCGAGCATTTACAACTGGCTTAAAGATAAACGCTATAAGGATAATCTTGACGATATAAAAGAAACCCAAAGAGAAAAAGAAAAAAGATACGACATCAAAGAAGATTACGAGAAAGAAAACTATATAGATGATGATAACGAAATCTATAATGATGTGTATAGCAAAATTAAAAGATTGTAGGTGATACAAATGACTTATGAAGAAAGATATAAATACGCATGTTATAAAGAAACAGAACTAAATGATTTGCCATTTAACGCACCATTTACTGTAGATGATTGTAGCTTTAAAGATGTAGATACTATAGATGAATACACAAAAGCATTCGGCAAGAATGTAAATAATTATTTATTTTTTCCACGTTTCAGAAAAGCTGTTGCGATGAATATTCGTGATGAATTGCTAACACACGAAAAAATATTTTGGCAGTATCAAAGGAAGAAAAATTATTTTCTGATGTTGAAAGAAGATAGCGATAACTTAATTAATGTTATTAATAACAGATTAGATGAAGAAGTTGACATTAGCCGTTATGTTGAAACTTCTTTTGTTGATAAGATTGTAGAAGAGCTAATAAAGAATAATTATAAGAATGTAGATAACAACAAGTGGATATTAAGGAGTTAAGAATGCTATTAGATAATAGAGAAGTTTTTTTCAAGAGGACTGGAAGCAAAAGGAAATTAGCTACTGAAATATTGCCATTATTAAATACTCCTCACTCTACCTTTTGTGATGTGTTCGGTGGTGCTGGGAATATTTTGTTACGAAAAGAACCAGTTAAACTTGAAGTTTTTAACGATTTAGACAAAGACGTTTTTTATATTTATACGGCTGTTCAGAATTATTTTCACGAGTTTTCAAGGAGAATAAAATATTTTGTAGCAGATAGAGACTATTTTGAATTTCTTGTTAATGAGAACCCTACTTTATTAATAGATAAGGCAGTTAGAGCATTTTATTTAATTATTTATTCATTTGGTGGGATAGGTAAACATTTTGCTACTTCAAGAACGCATACAGTTGCAATTAATAATCTAATGAAAACATTGTTAAAAATCTATAAAAGAATAAAAAATGTTACAATAGAAAATAAAGACTGGACATACATCCTCTCTTATTACGATAACGAAAATACTTTATTCTATTTAGACCCACCTTACCCGTCTAAAAAAGAAATTTATAAAAACAATAGTATTGATTGGGATATGCTTTATTCTTACTTAACTTCTTTAAAGGGCAAATTTGCATTATCTGCTCCTAATGACACCTACATCAAGAGCTTGTTTAAAGATTTTAAATGTGTCGGGATTGATGTTAAATATACCTCATCAAAATACTACAATAACATAGAAAAAAAAGAATTATTGTTTATTAATTATTAAGAGAAATAAAAAGATGAAAAAGCACGCTGGATATTATTTAGATAGCAAAATCCCTAATTGGATTAAGAAAATAAAAAATGTTGATATTCGTAATCTTGTAGAACAAGAATACTATATTAATGCTTTGCACTCAAAACAAATAGCGAAAGCAAAGACGGTTGATGAGACTAAGAAAATAAGG
>JAZSQT010000020.1:0-5069 GCA_045538075.1 Mucispirillaceae bacterium | reverse complement strand
TTTAACTTAATTTTTATCTTTAAATACAAAATTTCTTGCTAAAATAAAAGTTACTAAAAATGTAGCTATTTCTGCTATCAATTTTACTCCTACAGAAAATTTTGATACGTAATTGTATGTAAAATAAACGATAGATGTATTAACAATAGCAATATAAATAACTAATGTAATATATTTAAAGTATTCAATTAATATATTTGCCTTTGATTTAAAAACAAATTTTCTATTTAACAAAAAATTTATGATAGATGATATTGCACGTGCTGAAATATTTGCATAAGTAACTGGTAGTAAAAAAATATGTAAAAAAATTAAAAAAGAAACAAAATCTATAACAAATGATATTAATCCAACCCAAATATATCTTAAAAAAACAAAGTAAATTTTAAAAGAATCAGTTAATGGATTAAAATTTGATGTAGGATTATTATCTTCATATACAGTTGTAATAGGAATTTCTTTATATTTTATCCTACTTTCTTTAGCACATATAAGCATATCAAGTTCAAAATCGTAACTTCTCGTTTTTAGCTTAAGTAATTTAGGTATTAATATAGTAGGAATACCTCTTAATCCAGTTTGAGTATCAGTTACTTTTGAGCCAGCAATAATTGAAAATACACCTTTAGTAAGGATATTTCCAAATTTACTCCTTAACGGTATATCTTTTTTATCAAAAGAACGACAACCTAAAATAAGGTAGTTATTATGTTTGTTTAAAGATAATGCTACTTTGATAACATCTTTTGGTAAATGTTGTCCATCTGCATCAAGAGTAACAATTCCACAAGTAGTAGGGTGGTTAGAAAGTATAATATTAAAACCAGTTTTTAATGCCATACCTTTACCCATATTAATAGCATGGCGTAAAATTACTACTCCTAAATCATTTAATGAATTAAATATTTCTTCATAATTTTTGCCACTACCGTCATCTACACAATATATTTTTTCAAAAACTTTAGCTTCAATTAAAGTCTTTGTTATGTTAATTACTTCTTCAGTAGGTTTATATGCTGGTATTAATGCTATTGGTAAACTCAAATTACACCTTTTAATAACTATTTTTTATATTAGAAATTGTTAAAATTTCATTAATTGCATTTTCTACTTGTTTAAGACCAGTTTTAATTTCTATATCAAACTTAGAAATATTAGTAATTAAATTAGATACTTCACGTTTAGTCCATAATCTTCTATGGTCTGATATATTTTTTATTACAAAATCTTGATTTTCATTAATTAATTTATCGCTAAAATATGAATAATATAAGTTATAAGCTCTTTTACTTAACGCAAAGAAAAGAGAACGTAAATTTTCATTATTTTTCTGTATTGATGAATATATTTTAAATGCTTCTCTCGTTCTTCTTGCAGAAAATGCGTCAGTTATTTTATATATTGGTTCTTGCTTTTCTCCAGAAGCAAATTCTATTAATTCACTAATAGGAATATCTTGATTACTATATTTGTAAATTGCAAGTTTTTCTGCTTCATTTTCAATCATAACCATATTACCTTGGCACATATCAAAAATAATACGTGCATTAAATAATGATATATCTAAATTTTTTTTCTTAAATATTTCAATTACTTGATTTGGAGTAGGTTTTATTATTTTTTCTTTAATTAGATTAAAAGAAGTATTTTTAACTAATTTTTCAGCATCTTTAATTGAATTTTTATCGCCAGTAAGTATTAAATTAGTTTCAATGCAACTTTCTAATGATTGTATAAAATTATCTAATCCTTTTATATCATGAGCATTTCTAATATATGCAATTTTTTGATTACCAAATAAACTAACAGAGTTTACGAAAGAAAAAAAATCGCTTTCATTTTTATTCAGTTCATCTCCGAAATACGTTTCAATATCGGCATCATCAATAGAGTTAATAATTTTACTACTTTCTTGTTCTACAAAATGGTTTGAACCAATAATTAATACTTTAATCATAAAATTTTGAGTTAAATGCGTAACGATAATTTTCCATTGCCGTTTTAGTTGCCAACTCTAACGACTTTTTTCTACCTTCTAAACTAGATTGAACTTCTGATCTTATACCAAAAGATTCTGTCGTTGTAGAGCTGTAAGAAAAAACTTCAATGCCATCAACATCTGTTATAATAAACTGAAGTTCTAATTCTATAGTTGTTGATATTGCTTCATCTGTAGGAGAATTAATATCTGAATAAAAATTAATATTTTCTAAGCGAACGTCCATAAAATAAGTAGCATTACGATAAGAGGAGAGTTCGCCATAGATAATAAGTTCTTTCTTTATTATATCCTCTACAGTATCTCCAAATTCTGTATAGAATGTATTATTATAAATATTGTCAACGTAGTATCTTACGGGAATAGAATTACCACTAAATCCAGCAATTTTATATCCACAAGAAGATAATAAGAGAGCAATAATAAGTATAAATATTACATTATAATTTTTTTTCATTATTTAACTACTAAACTAATCAATTTATTAGGGACAAATATTTTTTTCACAATTTCTTTATTTTCAGTATAACTTTTTACTTTTTCATTAGATAATGCTTTTTCCATCGCTATATCCTCTTTGACATTGCGAGGAAAATTAAGTTCTGCCCTAACTTTACCATTAATTTGAACTACAATAGTTATTTCATCGCTAATTGTATATTCTTCAATAAATTCAGGCCATTTTGCAATAGAGATAAAATCTTTATTTATTGTTAAGCTATTTAATTCTTCTGCTACATGAGGAGTAAATGGAGTAATTAATTTTAATAACGTATTTAAGCTAAAAGATAAAGCAGCTTTATCGTTATCGCTATTAATTTTATCTACAACGGAATAGAGGGTATTTACCATTTCCATAATTGCAGCAACGGCAGTATTTAACTGGAAACGTTCTATATCGTTTGTAACTTTCTTTATTGTAGCATGAGTTGAACGTAAAATAGTTTTTGCAATATCACCTTCAAATTTAGGTTCATTATAATTATTAGAAAGGTATTCAATATTTGATTTAATTAACCTATAAACTCTACCAATAAACCTATAACAACCTTCAACTCCATTTTCATTCCATTCAATTTCGTTTTCTGGTGGTGCTGCAAAAACAGAAAATAATCTAATAGTGTCAGCTCCATATTGGTCATTAAGGACATCTGGATCAACTACATTCTTTTTAGATTTAGACATTTTTTCAACACGTCCTTTTTCTACATTGCTACCACATTTTACGCATTTTCCATTTTCAACTTCTGAAGGAAATAACCAACCGTCATTTTGACATTTTAATGTTTCTTTGCAAACCATTCCTTGTGTCAATAAGTTTTGAAACGGCTCATCAAAGGAAAGGTATCCCATATCACGCAATACTTTAACGTAAAATCTTGCGTATAATAGGTGCATAACAGCATGTTCTATCCCACCAATATATTGATTTACTGGCATAAAGTAATTAACTTCATCTTTATCAAAAATATTTTTATCATTATTAGGAGAACAATAACGCAAAAAATACCATGATGATTCCATAAAAGTATCCATCGTATCAGTTTCTCTTTTTGCGTGCCTACCACAGCGAGGGCATATTACATTGACAAATTCTTTTACATTATCAAGTGGATTGCCTTGACCTTCAAAAGATACTTTTTCTGGTAATTTAACAGGTAAATCTTCTTCTGGAACAGGAACAGTTCCACAAGAATTACAGTAAATAAAAGGAATAGGTGCTCCCCAATATCTTTGGCGAGAAATACCCCAATCTCTTAATCTATAGTTTACAGATGCTTTTGCAGCATTCTTTGTAGATAATTTTTCAATAATCTTCTTTTTTGCTTCATCGTATGGTAGCCCATTTAAATCTTCTGAATTAATTAATTTACCTGCTCCAGTATGAGCTTTAGTCATAGTATTTGCGTCTAAAACTTCATCATCAGGCTGGATAACAACAATAATAGGAAGATTATACACTTTTGCAAAATCAAAATCTCTTTCATCATGGGCTGGAACAGCCATTACAGCACCAGTTCCATAATCCATTAAAACGTAATTTGCGATGTATATAGGTATTTGACTATTGTTTGCAGGATTTATTGCATATCTACCAGTAAAATAACCTTTTTTCTGTTTATCATCAGTTCTTGCAATTTTGTCTTGTTTTGATATTTCTGCAATAAAATCTAATCCACCTTTTTCGTATTCAGTGCCTTTTATTAAATCTTTTACCATAGGGTGTTCTGGAGCAAGCAACATAAAAGTCGCACCAAATAATGTATCTGGGCGAGTAGTAAAAACTGTTATTTTTTCATTAAAATCTACAACATCAAATATTACTTCTGCTCCAATAGACTTTCCTATCCAGTTTCTTTGCATTGTAAGGACTTTTTCAGGCCAACCTTTAAGTTTGTAAGTATCATTTAGAAGTTCATCGGCATAATCTGTGATTTTTAAAAACCATTGCTCAAGCTCTTTCATTTGGACTGTATTAGAACATCTCCAACAAGCACCATCTTCTACTTGCTCGTTAGCCAACACAGTTTCGCAATCTGGACACCAATTAACGAGGGATTTCTTTTTATATGCAAGTCCTTTTTCCCATAACTTTATAAAAATCATTTGTTCCCATTTATAGTAATCAGGGGAGCAAGTAGCTATTTCTCGTGTCCAGTCGTATGAAATACCTAATTTTTTAAGTTGACCTTTCATTTTTTCTATATTTGAATACGTCCATTCAGCTGGGTGGCGATTATTTTGTTTTGCTGCATTTTCTGCCGGAAGCCCAAAAGCGTCCCAACCCATAGGGTGAATAACATTAAATCCTTTCATGAATTTATAACGTGAAACTACATCTCCTATTGAGTAATTTCTAACATGCCCCATATGGATATTGCCAGATGGATAAGGTAGCATTTCAAGACAATAAAATTTTTCTTTATTATTATCTACTTCAACTTTAAATATTTTAGATTCTTCCCAAAGTTTTTGCCATTTTCCTTCAAATGCAATTGGATTATATTTCATTATTAAAGTCCTTATTACAATTTTTTTATAACTTTATATAATATCATTTTTTTTGTAT
>JAZSQT010000139.1:0-2609 GCA_045538075.1 Mucispirillaceae bacterium | reverse complement strand
TAATTTTATTTTTTCTTTCAGTTAATAATTTTTTTTCTATATCAAATTTATCAATTTTTCCTATTAAACCAAATTCATCAGAATAAATATTTATACCTTGCAAAACACTTTTTTTATCAGAATATTTTTTATCATCTATTGATTTATGTGCGTTTGTTCCAGCAACTTGATAAGTAGATTGATAAATTGATTTATCTAATGCCCCGTATAAATTATGAAAATATATAGATACAGGGCAAAAAATAAAATCATTTAACTGAGAAATTAAGATATATTCTTCCATTTACTTATCTTTTTCTTGAACGTAACTTAACCAATCATGATTAGTTATTGCAAATAATTTTGTATTTTTATTTTTTTCTTCTTCCTCTCTTTTTATTTTTTCTACAATCATTAATCCTTTTCTTGCTATATTGTATGCTCCATTTGCATCTGCATTTTCTGGATATTTATCACCAAATTTACGTGAATCAAAAAATATTCCAGATTTATTTTTTACTGGAGATAATATAAAGTCCTTGTCTGTTCCACTTTCACTATTTCTTAACTTAACAAGAGATTTAAATAAAATTGCAAAACCGTAAAAACCATCTTTATTGAATATCCCACTAAAAAACTTAGGATTAGAGTTATTTAATATTGCTTCTTATAAATTTATTTTTTTATCATTAAAATTAATATTAAATTTTAAAAATAAATTTTTAAATTCTTCCGTTAAATTAATATATATATATTTCCATTCATTATTATCTTTATAGTTTATTATTCTATCTCCATAGGTGCATAAGGTCCATTTTTGCCTAATACCAGAAGATCTATCAGAAAATTTTGAATAATCAAAATAAAATTCAAAATAATCTTCATCTTTATTAAATTTAATTGATTCAAAATTTGAAATAAAATTATAATTAATTTTATCTTTATTAAATAAATCAACAAATCCAGTTAAAGGGTCAATTTTACTTGTATTCCAAGCTGGAATATAAAATATAGCTCCATTTTGCTTATAGGCTTTTATTTCTTCATTTGCTAATTGATAAGCATTTAAAAAACCACCTTGAGAAAATTTATTTTCAGCATTTTTATTTACAATATAACTTAATTTATTAATAAGTTTAGTTTCAAATTTATCGTAAACTTGTTTTTCTATTTTTTTTCTTGAATTTTTAAAGCCAGCATTTAAATCTTCTAATACAACTATTGCATTATAATTAAACATTAATTTTACTATTTCGTTAACTACTTGAGACATATATCCGTCTTTTAATTCTTTAATATTTTCTATATTCTTCCATGATAATCTTTCATTTTTACGTTTTTTTTCTTTATCCTTTAATAAATCATGATAATTCGTTTTAAAATCATCTTTATTCACAACATTTAATGAATGTTGTTTTATTATTTCTCCTTTCATATTTATAACACTATAGTATAAAAGATGTCTTTCTCCCCTATCAATGCCTATTATATGCAAATCATTACTATCTTTTATTGTTGATAATACTTTATCATTTAATTTAGTAGAATTTGATGATTTAAAATTTAATGTAATAGGCACGTGAAATAAAAATTTATCTACTGTATATCTTTTATCTTTTATTAAGTCGTAATTAAATATACTTTCTTTCTTTTCTCTTGATATTTTTTTATTTTTTATCGGCACATTTTTTTTATGCGTAATTTTTGCTTCTATACTTTTTTTACGATAAAATACTTCTGCTTCGCCATTTAATTTGTAAACTATATTTTTTAAATTATCTTCATCAAATAGTGCTTTCCAGTATATTGTATGTAAGTTTGGATTACCTTTAGAATAAGAAGAAAAATCTTTATTATATATCTGAAATAAATATAATTTTCCCTCATTAACTAAGTTGTCAATATATTCAGAAGCAATATCTTTAAAAGAAATTTTATATCCTTGATGCTCTACTTCTCTATAAAACTGGCTTATATCTTCATAATTTTTAGTATCAGAAAATTTAAAATCAAATTTTGACCAATCTTTATGTTTATTAATAGAAGTTTTATAAAAATCTATTAATGAATGACAAAAATTAATATCAAAGTCATTACCTTTTTTATGGTAACCTTTATCGTATTTAGATTTTAAATCTAAACTTGGCTTAAATTCTGCGATATTTTTTTCAGAGAAGAACACTTTAGGCAACATTTTATTTGGACCAGGAAGTAATTTATAATCAATTTTTTCATAATACGATGTTGCATTCTTATTATAATTATATTCTGTAAATAATTTTTTATTCTTCTTATCCATTATACCTAAATAATAATTATTATCTTTTCTAAATAATACACCTAAATTATTACTTTCCTTATTAACGTCCCAGCCATTTAACAAGGTTCCACAATCAAAAGTTAATTTTATTTTTTCTGTAGAAAATGGCTTTTTAGTAAGATAATTTCTAACCTTATTATATAATGGAATTATTTCTGCCAACAACTCATAATTCAATTTATCGTAAAACAATTTATCTATATCTAAAGTATTATCTTTTGGAATTAATATTTTTACTAAATTTTGGAGAGATTTAATACTATCTAATAAATTTTTTATAGTTTCTATAATGTTATCATCTTTTAAAAAT
>JAZSQT010000146.1:0-9885 GCA_045538075.1 Mucispirillaceae bacterium | reverse complement strand
TTTCGCTCCAATTTCTATCCTGAAATTGTTACATTTCGGATAAAAAATCATTCTATAACTTGCTAAGATAAAAAATTGTGTTCTTTAGGAAAGTTAATATTGAAATAATCTTTACACCGAAATGAGTTAATTAATATCATAAATATTATCACTAAATTTTTTCTATTATATATAGATTGCCACGAAAAACTGGCGTTTTTCTCGCAATGACTTTTAAAGGGCATTGACTTTGAAATAGTCATTACGAGGAGTGAAGCGACGAAGTAATCCAGTAAAAAGAGTTTTAAAATAACCTAATTATAAAACATTTCTTTATCTAACTTTGAAATAATAAATAAATATAAATTTTTAAATAGAATTGAAAGGACAACAATATACATAAAGAATACAATTTTTGAACTCAGAAGTAATGACATATATTTATTCAATGTTTTTTGGGAGTTTTGGGTGAAACCCCGAGCGTAAGCGAGTTTACGACCTTATTGAATAAATATATGGAATGCTTTTACTTCTGGAGAAAAAATTGTGTTCTTTAGGGAAGTTAATATTGAAATAACCTTTACACCGAAATTAGTTAATTAATATCATAAATATTATCACTAAATTTTTTGTATAATATGTAGATTGCCACGACGATTAAAATCGTCTCGCAATGACTTAAAAAGGTTAATGACTTTAAAAACAGTCATTACGAGGAGTGAAACGACGAAGTAATCCAGTAAAAAAATTAATAAGAAATCAAAACAGAAATTTTTTGTATAATATATGGATTGCCACGAAAAACTGGCGTTTTTCTCGCAATGACTTTTAAAGGGCATTGACTTTTAAAAAAGTCAAAACGTAAAAACGTGTCATTAAGTATAGTATATTATTTACGATTTAATGGGTTAATTGTTTGAATTTCCATTAAAATTATTCTTTTATTAATACTGCTTGATTTAAAACTTTAATAAGTGTAGGATAAAATTTTATACATAAAACGTTTTAATATTTATTCTATTATTTAAGGAGTATTAATCAATGGGCAATGCAAAAATTAAAGAGCTTATTGAAATTCGCAACCGATTATATAAGGGTGGTGGCGATGATAAAATAGCTGCAATGCATGCTAAAGGTAAATATACGGCTAGGGAACGTATATCTATGCTTTTAGACGAAGATTCTTTTCAAGAAAATTTCTTAATGGTTCAGCATCGTTGCACTGATTTTGGTATGGCTGGAAAAGAATTGCCGGCAGATGGTATGGTTACAGGTATGGGGCTTGTTGAGGGAAGAAGCGTATTTGTTGCAAGCCAAGATTTTACTGTTAATGCTGGAACTATGGGTGAAGCTGGAGCAAAAAAAGCTCAAGAGTTAATGGACGCAGCATTAAAAACTGGTTCACCTTTCGTATTTATCAATGATTCTGGTGGTGCGAGGGTTCAAGAAGGTGTTGGTGCTTTATCTGGTTACGGTGGCATATTTTATCGCAATGTAGAATTATCTGGTGTTGTGCCTCAAATTAGTATTATTGCTGGTCCTTGTGCTGGTGGTGCTGCTTATTCCCCTGCATTGACTGATTTTATTATACAAGTTAATCGTGAAGGACAAATGTATATTACTGGTCCTAAAATTATCAAAGAAGTTACTGGTGAAGAAGTATCTTTAGAACAACTTGGTGGGATACATAACCATGCTTTTTACTCTGGTGTTGTTCATTTCGTTGCAAAAACTGGCCCTGAGGCATTAGGTATTGCAAGAAGATTGCTTTCGTTCTTGCCTTCAAACAATTCAGAAGAAGCACCTATTATTGAGTCAAATAGACAAAGTGTTATTGGACCTGACGAAAGTTTTAATAACCTTGTTCCAGAAGATCCAAAAGTGCCTTACGATATGCACGAAATAATTTATCGCATTGTTGATAATGCTGATTTTATGGAAGTTCAAGAACATTTTGCATCAAATATAATTATCGGTTTTGGTAGGCTTAATGGTAGGTCTATCGGTATTGTTGCAAACCAACCAAACGTTAAGGCTGGAGTATTAGATATTAACGCTTCAGATAAAGCATCTCGTTTTATTCGTTTTTGTAATGCGTTTAATATACCATTAGTTACTTTAGTTGATGTTCCTGGGTTTATGCCTGGTCTCGACCAAGAATACGGTGGAATTATTAGACATGGTGCTAAAATGCTTTTTGCGTATGCTGCAGCTACAGTGCCAAAATTTACTGTTATTGTTCGCAAAGCATACGGTGGAGCTTATATAGCTATGTGTTCTAAAGAAATGGGAGCAGATAGAGTTGCTGCTTGGCCTAGTGCAGAAATTGCTGTTATGGGTGCAGAAGGTGCCGTTAGCTTATTGTATGGCAAAGATATAAAAAATGCTTCTGACCCACAAGCTGAAACTACTAAAAAAATTGATGAATATAGAAAACTCTTTGCTAACCCTTACGTTGCTGCAAAAAGAGGATACGTTCATAACGTAATTTTACCAGCTGATACAAGGTCTTATTTAGCAGCATCATTAGAGATGTATGCTTCTAAAAGAGAATTAAGACCATACAAAAAACATGGACTTATTCCTTTATAGGAGATAGATATGACAGATTTATTTAATCAAGCTGGATTGATTACTATAGTAGGTGTTTTTATTACTTTTACTGCTCTTTTTATGCTTGTGATTATAGTTAATTTTTTAAAATGGCTTGACCATAAATGGGAAGAAAGAGAACATCACGAAGAAAAAGAGGCGTATGCAAAACATCAAAATGTTGATGATACAAGTTTAGTTTTAATTAGTGCTGCTATAGCTACGTATTTTAAAGGTAGGGCTGTTATAAAAAGAGTTAGGGTGTTGCCAAATAGTGCAAGACGTGGTGGCACATGGGCTACTCAAACAAGAACAGTTTTACAATCATCACACGTTACAAAAAAATAAGGAGATATAAAAATGAAAATGAAAATAACTTTGCATGGAGTTGCTTACGAAGTTGAAGTTGAAGTGTTAGATGAGGGAGAAGGCTTTTTTGGAGCTAATCAACAAGCTCAAGTTCCTAGGGTAATTCCTGCCTCTCCAGATCCAGTTTATAAAACTACTGCTGCTCCTGCTCCAGTTAGCCAAAGCAATGTGCCATTAGTAAATACTGGTAAAGAAATTACATCACCAGTAGGAGGCACTATTGTTGAGATTAAATTAAGACAAGGTGATAAAGTTACTAAAGGTCAAGAAATTTTAGTCCTTGAAGCGATGAAAATGCACACTTCTATTGCTGCTCATATAGATGGCACTATTAAATCAATTCCAGTTGCTGCTGGCGATACTGTTAGAGAAGGTCAAGTGCTTGTTGAATTTGAATAATTTAACCTTGCACTCAAATTAAGGAGATTATTATATGGAATTGATTTGGGAATTTATTCATGCTGGAGCTGTCGGTCAAGCTACTTACGGTAACTTTTTGATGATAGCTATAGGTTGTATATTCTTGTATTTAGCTATTGCAAAATCATACGAACCTCTCTTGCTTGTGCCTATTGGTTTTGGAATATTGATTGGTAATATCCCATTAGAACCAAATTTAGGTATTGGCATTTATGAATCTGGTAGTGTTTTAAACATACTATATAAAGGTGTTGAATGGGGAATTTATCCACCATTAATATTTTTAGGTATCGGAGCTATGACAGATTTTTCTGTTATGTTGTCTCAACCTCGCCTTATGTTACTTGGAGCTGCAGCTCAAATTGGAGTATTTATTACTTTTATAGGTTGTATATTAATGGGATTTACTCTTCAACAATCTGCTGCAATAGGTATTATCGGGGGTGCTGATGGTCCTACATCAATATTTATTGCCTCAAAAATGGCTCCAGAATTTTTAGGAGCAATTGCCTTAGCTGGATACTCTTATATGGCGTTAGTTCCAGTTATACAACCACCTATTATTAAACTTTTAACTACAAGAAAAGAGCGTCTTATTAGAATGGCTCCACCAAAACCAGTATCAAAAAGGTTGAGAGTAATGTTTCCAATAATTGCCTTTATTTTTGTTGGTTGCGTTGACCCAGGGTCTATTGTTCTTTTAGGTATGCTATTTTTTGGTAACCTTTTAAGAGAAAGTGGAGTTACAGACCGTCTTGCAAAAACTGCAAGAACATCTTTCATTGATATAGTTACAATAATATTAGGTTTAACTGTTGGTGCATCTACTGACGCAACTAAATTTTTAACTCCAGATTCTTTAAAAATATTTGGAATGGGTGCAGCTGCTTTCTGTGTTGCAACGGCAAGTGGCGTATTATTTGCAAAATTTATGAATTTATTTACTAAAAATAAAATCAATCCAATTATTGGTGCAGCTGGTGTTAGTGCAGTGCCTCTTGCTGCAAGGGTGTGTCAAGTTGTTGGAGCAAAAGAAGACCCATCTAACTTTTTAATAATGCATGCTATGGCACCAAATGTAGCTGGTTGTATCGGTTCTGCAGTCGTAGCTGGCGTATTTTTGACAACTATTCTATAACAATAAAAAAAGTTTGAGTTAGAAAAAACTAACTCAAACTTTTAAAATATCTATTTTCTAAATATAATTAGACTTACAAATATAAGAGAAAGTAATTAGTTAAAATTATTTACTATACTAATATGTGGTTTATAAACCCAGCCATTAAGATGAGGATTAATCCTAATTTTAACCCATAAAGGAGAATCTTCTAATACATAAAATTGTTGGCCTTTTAATACTGAAGATACTCTATGGGCTGCAATATCTGGAAACTCTCTAACATTTAAAGAATTTGCTAATATAACTATACGTGAGCCTGCTGGAATTGCATTACTATCTACTTGATTATCAATTTGTGGTTGAGTATTAATGGCAGTAGGGTTGTTATAAGGGTCGTTTATTTGATTAGATACTACAGTATTATCTACTATATTATTTTGCTGATTTTGTGGTTGAGCAACTGGAGTATCGTCAATTATAACTGGAAAATAATCTTGTGTGTTGTTAGTATTTTCTTCTTCTCTTTGTTGCACGTCAATATTTTGTGCAAGTTGATTATTATTGTTATTTTGAGGTTGCAAAATATCGTTATTGCTTGCAAGTTGATTATTATTTTCTGCATAAATATTTTGACCTTGATTTTCGCTTATGGTTTCACTTTGGTTATTTTCAACGTAATCATTTGAAGACGCTGTGTCGTTGTTACTTTCATTATAGCTTTGTGTAACTTGTTTATTTGTAGCCTCTGTATTTACAGAAGCAATATTAGTATTACTTTGACTACTTGCACCAAGTTGATAAAATTTGCCACTAATATAAGAAAAAGAGGCAAAGGCAACAAAGGCAAAAACTGTAGCTATACCTACTATTGAGCCAATTTTAACGTATCTCATGGAATGTTTGCGACGTAAAGTGCTCATTATAGTATTTACGCTAGCCATTGCACTAGTTAAATGCTCATTAGTGATAGTGTAAGAATTATCAAGGAATGCAGCAACCATTGTTCTTTCCATAAGAGTGTTGATTAATCGTGGGTTGCCTTTAGTAATTCGTGCAATACTTCTAACAACTTTTGCTTGAATCCTGATAGAACTTCTACCAGCTTTAATAAGGTGAGAGTTAATATAATTTTTAATTTCGCTTTCTGGTATATTTGATAAGTAAGCATAGAGAGTAATTCTTTGCTTTAACTGTCTCAAATTATCTTTATCTAATTTTGTTATTAATTCTGGCTGACCTGCAAGAATTATCTTTAATAATTTTTCTTTTTCTGTTTCAAGGTTAGATAAAATTCTTAACTCTTCTAAAGTTTCTGATGGCAAATTTTGTGCCTCGTCTATTATTATGATAGCCTTTTTGCCTTCAGATTTTATATCAACTAAAAAATCACGAAATTTTGAAAACAATGCGTTTTTAGTCATTTCTGGATCTGCTTTAACTTTAAAATCTTCTAAAATTGCCATAAATAATTCTGACGGAGTAAGGCTAGGGAAAAGAATATATGCTACTACTATGTTTTCTGGTAAATCGCTGATAAATTTACGAATAGTGATAGTTTTTCCTGTTCCAGGTTCTCCAGTTAAAACTGCAAAAGGTTCATCAGATTCTAATGTATATTTTAAAGTGTCAAGGGCTTCTTCGTGCATTTTTGTAGGATAGTAAAATTCTATATCAGGCGTTCTTTTAAAAGGGTCTTCATTAAAGCCAAAAAATTTTGAAAATGCTTCCATAATTGTCCTTCTGTATAATTTATTTATTTGATTAGTATAGTAATTAAAATTTATTAATCTGTCAAAAAAAAGTATCAATCCCTAAGATGATATATTCTGAAAACTAATACTTTTTGTTTGCGTATCAAAGAAAAATTCTACCTTACTCATATCATTTTTTAATTCTATAGAGGCATTATATATTTTTATTTTAACGCCAACTCGTATAATATTTTCAATAATTATTCGTGGGTCTGGGTGAATTGATTTTTTTTGAGTATCTTCTAATTTTGCTTCAAGAAGTGGTTGTTTTCTTTTTAGCATACTTGCAGTTTCAAGCAACTTTCTAATCTTTGGATTTTTAACTATAGCTGGGTTCTTTAAATCTGTTTTAGATAAAACTGTAGCTATTTTTTTTAAAGTTTCTGCTATTTGAGATAGCTCGTTTTTAATATTTTTTGCTCTATCTTCCATCTCTTGAGATAAACCAACACTAATTAACATATCATTAGTGCCATTAGACCCAGCATTATATAACCTAACTAAAGAAAAAGCCTTAATAGTGCCACCAGTAACGATAGCATTTTGGTTAGTTGCAATAACTTTATCGGCAGTCAATATAGAATTAAAACAGTATTTTTTAATTTCAATAGAATTTTTTGCAGTAATTATAGCATTTTCAGCGTATCCAGTAATTACATCAAAACCAGATTTAACGTATCCTTTATGACCAACTCCTTTTATGCCTGTGTTAATATCAACAGTATTTTTTGCAGTAATAAGAGCATCTTCATCAATGCCACCAATCATTACATCGTTAGCATTAACTGTAAACCCAGTTAAAACATCTTTTTCAATCCTAACAGCACCGTCAAAATTTATATTTCCAGTGCTATAATCAACATTGCCTTTTATGTGCAATAAAGGTAAAACTCCTATCATCGTTTCTGTATAAATAACGTGTCCACTTTGGGTTGCAACGTATTCAGTTTTATCTTCATTGACAGATACACCTTCTATTACTTCATAAATTATATCTTTTCCAGGTATTGGTGAAATCTCTGCACCAGTAACATCAAACCCACGTTGCCCAGCAGTTGCTGGAACACGCTTTATTAATATATCACCTTTTTTTACCATTATATAGTTTGTGAAACTTTTATAATCAACTTTTCCGTTAGATAATAACTTTGGTCTTTGGCTTGGTTTTTCAAAATAGATTTTAATAACAGCGTTTTTTCCGTCAATAACTGGTATAGATTCAATAATTTCAATGTTTTCTACAATAAAACCTTGTCTATAAAAAGTAGCAATATTAGATAGAATATCTTTTTTTACATACATTGTTTCTATATTAAATTTTTCTTTTAATATTTCTAAAATATCATCATCACTTAAAACTTTTGGACTATTAATCCCTGGATATAAAGATATTGATGCCTTAGAACGACTTGGTGCAACAGAAAGTTTTACTATAGGCTCAAATCGGCGTAATGTATTGATGTTGAGGACAAAAATATTGTCGCCATCTTCATTGTTAACGACATTATATTCTTCTGGTAATAATGTATATACATTTTTTGCAACAGCATCTAAACCCATACGAGTAATATCACCGTATGCTGGTAATATCATAATAACACCTTATAATATTATTAAGTAAATAATTAATTCTATAATACTATTCTAAAATATTCAATGATTTATTTTTTATTGTTACTGTTTTGGTAAATTCTAAAAATTGATTAAAAAAATAGCAATATGTAACTACTAAAAACGTAATGCAATACAAATATATTTGTAAAGTTAGATGAGTTTTTATGTTTATATAGGTGTAATTATATCGTTGTTTTAGTCTAAATCATTTTATTTGCTAATTGTATTATTTTTAGTAAAATCTTCATCAATAATGTATGTAGGTCTATTTTTTACATCTTTAAATATTTTGCCTATATATTGGGCTACTATGCTTAACGATATTAACTGAATGGCAGTTAGTAGTGATATAAAAAATAGTAAAAATAAATTAAATGCGTATTTATCGGCAAAAAATATAGTTATTATACTGCCAATTAGGAATGCTATAGATAAAAAAGAAACAAGAATGCCAGTAGGAAAAATTAGTCCTAATAGTTTATTTGATGTAGTAGTTAAACCGTCAATAGCTGCTGAGAGTAATTTTGAAAAAGGGTATTTAGTTTCTCCTGCTACTCTCTCTCCTCTCGTGTATTTTACTTTAGTCCAAGAAAATCCTATTGAAGAAATTATGCCTCTTAAATATATATTTTTTTCTGTATAGCTTCTAATGATTTCTGCTACTTTATCGCTTATAAGACGAACTTCACTACTATTTTTTATTGTTTGGCTTCCTAATATATCCATTATTTTATAAAATAAATTTGAAGCGTATTTTTTGAAAAAAGTATCTTTTTTCCTTGATGAACGAACTCCATAAACAACATTATATCCAAGATTAAATTTTTCTACCATTTTTCTGATTACAATAGGTTCTTCTTGTAAATCTGCATCTATAGTAATATAGGCATCGGCTTTGCATTCTTTGATACCTGCAATCATTGCTGCTTGATGGCCGAAATTTCTTGAAAAAGATATGCCTTTAATATGTTTATCATTTTTCATAAAATCTTTTATCATTTGCCATGATTTATCTTTTGAACCATCATTTACATAGCAAATATAACTATCATCTGATATAAGATTATCTTTTATCATTTCGTTTAGTATTTTTAAAAATTCTTTATTACTAATATCTAAAACTTCTTCCTCGTTATAACAAGGAACAATTAATGCTAATACTGTTTTTTCGTTATTTATCGCCATAATTACAACATAACCTCCAGCCCTTTTTCTTTGATAGATTGATTTATTTTTTCTAAAATATAGATTGCATTACAAGATAATATTCCATTTGATATTGGTTGATGATTATTCTTGCAACAATAAATAAAATCTGCAATAGCTTCGCTAATAGCATCTTTATTATCTACTTTAATCTTTTCTTCTTTTCCTCGTTTATATTCAATATTACCAGTATTATTAAAAAAATACTTTGAATCATAACTAACAAGCCTATCATCATAAGATAGATTATCACTATATTTTATAAATTTCTCGCTACCACCAATTATAATATCTCTCGTTTTTATAGGAAAATTCCAATCAACTTTTATATTTGCATAAAAGCCATTTTTGTAAAAAAGATTTATATTTGCCCCACAAAATATATTTTCATTTATAAAATTACTACCAACTGCACTAACGGATACAGGAAATTCATTTAATAAATATAGTAGTATAGTTACATCATGAACTGCTAAATCGTAAGTAACATTAACATCTTTGCAAATATTTCCTAATGATGCTCTTAGTGAGTTGTAATATACAATGTCGCCAATGTCTCCTTTATTAATAATTTCTTTAATTTTATTAATTTGAGGTGTATATAAAAACGTATTATCTACAACAAGTGTTCTTCCTAAACTTTCTGCCAATAAGTTTAACTCTATTGCTAAATTATGAGTTAATGCTAAAGGTTTTTCTACAAAAGTATGTTTGCCACTCATTAATGCTTTTTTAGTGTATTCGTAATGACTGCTTGCAGGAAGACAGCAAAACACTAATTCTATTTCTTTATCGTTTAAAATATCATCGTAATTATTTGTAAAACATATAGGG
>JAZSQT010000143.1:0-9206 GCA_045538075.1 Mucispirillaceae bacterium | reverse complement strand
TCACTATCTTAATTAAATAATTTAATTAATAAATAAAATTCATTTTAAAGGATAATGTATTATGTTACTGTTTCTAATTGGTTTAGCCATATTAATTGTCGGTTATTTTGTTTATGGACGCATAGTAGAGAATATACTTGCTCCAGATGACAGAAAAACACCAGCTTTCACAAATTATGATGGCGTTGATTACATAGGATTGCCTCATTGGAAAAATATGCTTATTCAGTTGTTGAATATTGCTGGAGTTGGTCCAATCATTGGCGTTATTTTAGGTATTAAATTTGGTGCAATAGTATTTTTACTAATGCCATTAGGAAATGTATTTGGTGGAGCAGTTCACGATTTCGTTAGTGGTATGATGTCTATTCGCAATAAAGGAGCAAATTTACCTAAGAGTATTAGAATAAATTTAGGCGAAAAGTATTACAAAATTTTTTCTATCTTTATGGTATTACTATTGTTGTTGGTAGTTGCTGTTTTCGTAAACGTGCCAGCAAATTTAATCAACTCTCTTACTCCGAATACTGAATTTTTCTATATTAGTGTAGTATTAATCTTTCTTTATTATATAGTTGCTACATTGTTTCCAATAGATAAAATTATTGGTAATTTTTATCCAATTTTTGGTGCTCTATTATTAATTGGAACAATAGCTATATTTATTTCTATGATGTATCACGCTTTTTCAAACCCAAATCTTTTATCAGAAAGTGCAGCTTTTCAAGAGGGCAAATTTACTACTCCTATAATACCAGTATTATTTGTAACTATTGCTTGTGGTATTATGAGTGGCTTCCATGCAACTCAATCGCCAATTATCGCTAGAACTATGAAAAACGAAAGACAAGCTCGTTCGTCTTTTTATGGAATGATGATAGTAGAAGGTATCATTGGTATGATTTGGGCTGGAGCAGGAATAATGATTTATAACCTTTTCCCTGAATATATGTCAATTAATCCAAACACTGTATTATACAACATTACAGACTACTTTTTAGGCTCTTACGCTGGAGCAATTACAATTATCGCAGTAATTATTCTTGCAATCACTTCAGGCGATACTGCTATGAGAAGTTTACGTTTATCGTTAGCAGAAATATTAAATATTGAACAGAAATCATTTTCTAAAAGAATATTATTAGTTGTGCCTTTAATAGTTGTTATATCAATTTTAATATATTGGAGCAATTTAAGTGTAAAAACATTCAATTATTTATGGAACTATTTTGCATGGGGCAACCAAGTTTTAGCTGCTTCAACTTTGTTAGGTGCCTCTGCGTGGTTAGTAGGGCAAGGTAAAAACTCTTTAATAACAATAATACCTGGTGCTTTTATGACATTTATTGTTACCTCATTTATATTATGGACTTCTCCAGAAAATGGTGGACCAATGGGTTTAGGCTTAAATTTATACGTATCATACATAATTTCTGCTGTTATTACTGCAATTTTAGTATATTTTTCTTACTATATGGGTAAAAAATTATATAATGAAAAAGTTTTAGATAGTAGTGGCGTTTTAATAAAAAAATTATATTAAACTTAAAAAAGCCTCAATTGAGGCTTTTTTTTATATACCAATATAGATGTATATAATATTTGCAATTTTCAACTACATTTAATAACTATTAATAAATTCATTGCCTTTTATATCTATAAATTGTATATTACCATAAATTCATAAGGTTAATAGTGTTGATATGGCTGATAATGAATATAAAAACAATTCAGAATTAAATGAGATTACATCAATTTTAGCAAAATCAAAACCTAAAAAAAAGATTATAATTATCAGTGTAATTATAGCTATTTTTCTAATATCATCACCTTTTATCGCAAAATTTGTAGCAAATATTTATACTGGCAGTAAATTATCGTCTTTTTTTAACTCTTTTAAAGGTCAATGTAATATTATTTATGAAAAATCTGATTACAATATATTCACTCGCCATTTAATAGTATCTAATATGTCAATAATTTGTCAAAATGATGAGGTTGCTCGTTTTGATACTGTTGATTTTGCCCATATCGTATCTGGTTCTCCATTACCTGCAAATATATCTGCACAAATTACTGGTGGAACCATCAATTTTAATTCATCATTATTTGCTCAATACAACAACTTAATATCTGATTTTGGTATTACTAATGCAAATTTTTCTGGTCATATTGCTGCAACTTTAGGTCCATCATCAAAAATTTTTAGAATAGAGAGACTTAATTTTAATTTTGATGGACTTGGTTCATTAGAGGCAGAATTTCAAGTTAATAATATTGATTCATACACTACTTTAGATGCTGTTGATAAAATATTTATTAACAATTTTTCTTTCTTATGGGTTTCTTTCCACGACAATGGGTTAGTTAATAAAATATTATCAAGCTACGGTGATTATACTAATCTTCATACAGATATTGCAAAAGATAATGCAATCTACGCATTAGATAGAAGAATACTTAATATTTACGAAGATGAAGAGTTAATGAGAAACAATTTAATCCAAATTAAAAGGTTCTTTTCTAACCCTTCTACAATATCCTTTAAAACAGATGATAATTTATTTTCTTTAAGTGAAGTTATCAACAATTTTAATTACGATGGTTGGAGAAGATTTATTACTTCTTTAGAATTATTCCCTTTTGAAATCAAAGCTGAGTAAAGTTTACTTACAACTGGCTACATCTTAATTGTAATGCTTCAAGAATATGATTTTCTTCTATATTTTCTTTATTAGATAAATCGGCTATAGTTCTTGATGTTTTAATAATTTTTGATGCTGCTCTTGCAGATAGATCAAACTTATCCATTCCTTTTTCTAAAATATTGACACATTTTTCATTTAGTTTGCAAAATTTCTTTATTTGTTTTTCGCTCATTCTTGAATTATACTTAGTATCTGTTCCTTTAAATCGTTCTTTTTGTATATTATGGGCGTTAATAACTCGCTGTTTAATAACTTCTGACGTTTCTCCTTCTGGATAGCTACCAAAATCTTTATAATGGACTGGTTGAACGTGTAAATGTATATCAATTCTATCTAACATAGGTCCAGATAATCTTGCTTTATATCTATCTATTGCTGTTTGAGTGCAACTACAATTTCTATTTTTATCACCAAAATAACCACAAGGACATGGGTTCATTGCACCAATCAACATAAAATCTGCTGGATACGTTACAGTTCTTCTTGCCCTTGAGATAGTAACAACTTTATCTTCTAATGGTTGCCGTAATGCTTCAAGGACACTTCTATTAAACTCTAACATTTCATCAAGAAATAAAATACCACCACTTGCTATACTAACTTGACCAGCAGTGCTTTTTGCTCCACCACCGATAATAGCAATATTACTTGCTGTATGATGAGGGCTAATAAAAGGTCTTTTCGTTATCAACTTGCCTTTATCTTTTAATAATCCTACTGATGAATATATTTTTGTGCTTCTTAAAGCCTCATCAATAGTCATATCTGGCATAATACTCGTCATTCTTCTTGCAATCATTGTTTTGCCACTACCTGGAGTGCCAACAAGTATTATATTGTGCATTCCAGCTGCTGCAATTTCTGCTGCTCTTTTAACTGCCAATTGTCCTTTTATATCAGAAAAGTCTTCTTCATAACTTACTTCTGCATAGGGATTATCTTCTCTTTTATATGGTTCTACTTGTTTTTCTTTTTTTACAAAACTAATTACTTGGGCTAATGTAGAAAAGGGATAAATATTGATACCACCTATCAACGATGCTTCACTGGCATTTTCTGTAGGTAAAACTATATTTTTTATATTTGCAAGTTTTGCTGCTTCTACAATTGAAATAACGCCACTTACTCCACGTAATCTACCGTCAAGAGATAATTCACCAATAAATAACGTATCTTTTATATTTTCTACTGGCAGATTGTGAGTAGCAGCAAGAATAGACATAGCTATAGGCAAATCAAAATGAGAACCTTCTTTTTTTATATCTGCTGGAGCAAGATTTATAGTAATCGGACAAGCAAAAATATTATAATCAAGGTTTTTTAAAGACGATTTAACTCGCTCTTTACTTTCTTTCAATGCCCCTTCTGCAAGCCCTACAACAGAAAATGACGGCATACCAGACGGTGAAGCATCGGCTTCTACATGGATTATTAAACCGTCTATGCCCTCAAGGTATGCAGAAAAGACATTTGCAAACATCTTAATATATTTCTGCTAAATATAGCAGACTTCCTTTATTGTATATATTATTTTCTATTATCTCAAATTTGTTTAAAATTTCTTGCCACCATTCTTTTGGCTCTTCAACTTCAAAATACTCTAAATCTTTTATGTTTAATGAATTTTTCATTTCTTGATACGCTTGGCGCCAAGTGCCAAGATTATCTACTAATTTTAACTCTTTTGCCATTTTTCCAGTAAATATTCTGCCATCAGCTACTTTTTTAACGTCTTCAATTTTCATATTTCTTCTTGAAGCAACTGTTTCAACAAATTGTTCGTATAAATCTAAAACGACTGACATTAATACTCTTCTTTCATCTTCAGTCATTTCTCTATCTGGGTTTCCAGCGTCTTTATATTTGCCACTTTTTAATATAACAGATTTAACGCCTATTTTTTTCATTAATTCTTCAGTATTTAAAAGTGTCATAATTACGCCAATACTACCAGTAATTGTAGATGGCATTGCGTAAATTTTATCTGCACCTAATGATATTAAATATCCGCCACTGGCTGCAACAGACCCCATTGCAACATATACTGGCTTATCTATTGAAACGATATAATCGTAAATTGCATTACTTGGAGCAACTGCTCCACCAGGTGAATTAACTCTAATTATTATACCTTTAACAGTTTTATCTTTCTTTAATTTTTCTAATTGCTTTATAAAATTATTGCTACTAAAAATTTCTCCATCAAAATCTATTATAGCAACTCTATTATCACTTGTTGGTTTATCGTTTCCCATACCAACCATTACTAACATTGCCCTTACAAAAATTACTGCTAATATAACGAAAAGTATTATTTTTATATATTTTTTCATCAATTCACCTTAAATAAACTATTGAGGTTTTAATACATATACAACTTTGTTTCCTTTAAACATATTAGAAACCCTTATTAAATCTTCTTTATTTATATTTTCTAATATTTCAAAATATTTTTCATAATAATCTGGTCCAAGCCCCATTAACATAAAAAAGCCTCTATACCAACTAATAGATTTATTAGTCTGACTTTCCATTAACACAGAACCTAATAAGGAATTTTTTGATTTTTCTATTTCATCATCTGTAATAGTTTTATGTAGATTAAGGTTTATATTATCAATTTTTTTAATGGCTTCATTAACGTTTTTATAATCTAAGCCAATATTCACTATAAACCTTGATTTACATTTCCTTGACGGATAGGCAGAATAAACACTATAAGCGTAACCAGATTTTTTTCTAATTTCTGAAAAATATCTTGAACTCATTCTGCCACCTAAAAGCTCATTTAAAACTTTTACTGCTGGATAATCTTTTGATGATACTTCTGGGGCATTATAAGCAATAAACAACTTTGATTGCTTGATTTTGTTGTCTGTATCTTCTTTTCTTCTATCTTCATTAATTTCAGTATTTTTACAATCTGCTTTAAAAGATGTTCCTTTAGGAATTTCGCTAACTATTTCTATTAACTTATTTTTAAATGTGTCGCTATAATTTCCTGCAACACTAACAAACATTCTCAACCCTTGCATATTAGATTTATAATATTCTTTTATATCATTTAAAGTGATTTTTTTAATACTTTCAACTTCACCGTATAAAGATTTTGCGTAAGGAGTTCCCTTATACGATAATTTATTATAATTTTCTGATGCTACGTGATTTGGATTATCTTTGCTTGCTATTAATTCTTGGATATAAAGAGCTTTTTCTCTTTCAAAAATTTCTTCAGAAAATTTTGGATTTAATAAAAATGTCTTAAAATCTTTTAACAATTTTTCTGATACATCTGTCGGAGAAGAAAAAGATATTTCAAAAGCGTAAGGAGTTAATTTTGCTCCAACTGTAGCTCCATAAAATTCTGATGTTTCTAATATCTTGTTACTTTTAATCCAAACAATAGCAGTCAAACTTCCTAAGCCACTATTTTCTTCACTTTCACTATTAAGCCCACCTTCTGTCAATATATTAACAGCAACAGTATTAGTATATGGACGTGAAATTTCTGTATAATTTATACCATTTTTTAACACTTTTATATCTCCAGCTAATAATGTAATAGGAAACAAAAAAATAATACCTAAAACAGATATAATAATTTTTTTCATTTAATTTTTAATCTCCACTTTGCGACCATTTATAGACAACTTGTTTTCTGCAAAAAGATTTATTGCTTTAGAATATATAGTATGTTCTTCTTTTAATATTTTTGCCGATAAAGTTTCGTAGTTATCATCTTCTGATACTTCTACTACCGATTGCAAGATAATTGGACCAGTATCTAATCCATTATCTACAAAATGAACTGTGCAACCAGAATACTTAACGCCATAATCAATAGCTTGTTTTTGTGCATTAAGGCCAGTAAAAGATGGCAATAATGAAGGGTGGATATTTATAATTCTATTTTTATACTTATCAAGGAGCTTATCTGTAACGATACGCATATACCCAGCAAGACATATTAAATCAATATTATACGGTTTAATTGCTTCAATAATTTCTGTATCGTAATTATCTCTATCACTTCTATTTTTTGATGGAATTATAACTACTGGTATATTTTCTCTTTTTGCGTATTCTAAACCTTTTGCATTTTCGTTATTTGAAAACACTACACTTATTGTAGCATTTTTTATGAAATTAGACTTTATGTTTTCGTGTATTTTTATAAAATTACTGCCTCTACCTGAAATAAAAACTGCTATATTTATCACTAATCTATCCCTTTAATTTTAACACCACTACCTGTTACTGTTTCGCCTATAATCCATGCTTTTTCACCTAATTCAGTGGCAATATCAATAACACTTTGACTACTTTCTTTATCTACAATAAAAATAAACCCTACACCCATATTAAGAACACGATACAATTCTTTTTCTTCAACATTGCACACTTCTTTAAACTTTTCAATAACTTCTGGCATCTCTATATTTGATAAATCTAACTCTGCACCAATCCCTGTTGGAAGAATCCTTATTATATTCTCGTAAAAACCACCACCAGTAATATGCACCATACCTAATACATTTATCTTTTCTAACACTTTTTGAACAAGATTAACGTATATTTTTGTAGGTATTAATAAGGCTTCTGCAACTGTATAATTATCTGTAAATTTATCGTTATGCTTTAATTTTAATTGGTTAAATAAAACATTTCTCAATAATGAATAACCATTACTATGAAAACCTGATGAAGAAATTCCTACTACATGACAACCTTTATCAATATTTTTGCCGTCAATAATTTTTTCTTTATCAACAATACCAACTGCAAAACCAGCTAAATCAAAATCATCTCCAGCATACATTCCAGGCATTTCTGCAGTCTCTCCACCAAGCAACGCACAATTTGCATCTTTGCAACCTGAAGCAATCCCATCTACAACTTTTGCCATTTTTTCTGGAATTAATTTTCCTGTAGCTAAATAATCAAGAAAAAACAAAGGTTTTGCACCAGTAACTACTACATCATTTACGCTCATTGCTACAAGGTCTATGCCTACAGTTTCATAGCTTTCTGCCATAATTGCAACTTTTAATTTAGTGCCAACACCATCGGTGCCAGATACTAAAACTGGCTCTTTCATTGACATATAATCTTTCAAGTCAAAAAAACCAGCAAAACCACCAATGCTACCTATTGTGCCATCAGTTTTTGTTGAATTTACAGATTTTTTTATAAGTGATACAAACCTATTTCCTTCATCAATATTTACGCCACTTTTTTTGTAATCTGTTCCATAAATCTTACGCATCTGTTTTTAACCTTTCTATTTCTTCTTTTATATATTTTTCTGCTAATTTTGGCACTACAGTATGTATAATATCTTCTAAATATTTATTTAATACGTCTTTAACAGCTTCTTCAAGAATATGTTTATCTATTGCTTTGCCTATCATAGATACTATTTCTTCTTTTGAAATACTTACAGTAAATAAACTGTTTCCTTGCGTATGTTCTATAAAATTACTACTGATATTTGAGGCTTGCGTATTTTTTGATATAGAAATATCTTCTTTCGAAGGCTCGTCTATATTTGCATCAGCTACTAAAAGTTCATCTAAACTATCTTGACTGCCTAAATCTCCTTGATTTGCAATATCTGCAACAGCAATTTCTTCTGTCGTTTCAACTAAATCATCAAAATTTTCTTCAACTTCTATTGGTTCTGATACTTCTAAACCGTCAAAACTTTCTGTAACTTCTTCCATTGGTTCAACAGTTTCTAAATCGTTAAAAGATATTTCTTCAACTGGCTCAATATTTTCTATACTATTTAAATCTTCTGCAATTTCTACTGGTTCATCTATTGCCAATGGTTCCGTAATTTCTTCTATTGGCTCTGATACTTCTAAACCGTCAAAACTTTCCGTAACTTCTTCTACTGGTTCAGCAGTTTCTAAATCTTCTAAATTTTCTTCAACTATTTCTACTGGTTCTATATTATTTAAATCTTCTGCAACTTCTACTGGTTCATCTATTGCCAATGGTTCTGCAATTTCTTCTATTGGCTCTGATACTTCTAAATCATCAAAACTTTCTGTAACTTCTTCTATTTGGTAAGCAGTTTCTAAGTCTTCTAAATTTTCTTCAACTATTTCTACTGGTTCTATATTATTTAAATCTTCTGCAACTTCTACTGGTTCTAATACTTCTAAATCGTCAAAACTTTCTGCAACTTCTTCTATTTGGTAAGCAGTTTCTAAATCATTAAAAGACATTTCTTCAACTTCTTTCATTGGTTCCATATTATTTAAATCTTCTACAATTTCAACTGGTTCTGATATTTCTAAATCATCAAAACTTTCTGCAACTTCTTCTATTGGTTCAGCAGTTTCTAAGTCATTAAAAGACATTTCTTCAACTGGCTCAACAGCTTCCAAATCTTCTAAATTTTCTTCAACTCTTTCTATTGGTTCTATATTATTTAAATCTTCTGCAACTTCAACTGGCTCATCTATTGCCAACGGTTCTGTAATTTCTTCT
>JAZSQT010000031.1:0-17720 GCA_045538075.1 Mucispirillaceae bacterium | reverse complement strand
TCGTGGCAATCTATAATATTATACAAAAAATTTCGTCCTAAAATTTTTTGTTAACCGTTTCGCAGAAGTAAATTCTGCTTCACTTACGAAAAAATATTCATTTTTTCGCTTCAATTTCTATCCTAAAATTGTTACATTTTGGTAAAATTTCGTCTAATACAAAATATAAGATGTAATAACTAACTCTTTTATAAAATCCTTTCACATATAAAAAAGACATATTAATAATTATTTTATCCTATTGAAAGTATATTCATTTAGTGATAATGATAGTTAAAGGTATAATTTATGGAAAAGAATAAGTTTTCTGCTTTAATTATTTGTTTTATAACTTTTTTAACATGGGGAACTCTTGCTATATACTGGTATCAGTTAAAAAATATAAACCCAGTAGAAATAGTAGCCCATAGAGCAATTTGGTCTGTTCTATTTTCTGGAATGTTAGTTATTATTTTAGGTCAAGGATTGCAAGTTTTTAGAGCTTTTAAAAATCATAAAATAATTATTCCCCTTATTTTTTCTAGCTTATTAATTGCTTCAAACTGGGGTATTTATATATGGGCAGTTAGCCAAAATAGAATTGTTGAAACGAGTATGGGTTACTATATTAATCCTCTTTTTAATATAATTGCTGCTGCTATTTTCTTCAAAGTAAAACTTAATAAATTTCAATATTTATCAATACTTTTTGCCCTATTGGGAGTTTTATATATGGTCTTTAATTATGGCAGTATCCCATACGTTGCGTTATTTCTTGCAATTTCTTTTTGTATATATGGTGTCATCAGAAAAATCACTCCTATTGACGCAATAGCTGGGCTTTTTGTTGAAACTTTAGTTATTGCTATCCCCTCTATCTTTTACCTATCTTATAAAATTTTTATAGGTAGTAGTGCTTTTACTACTACAAATGGTTTCATTATTTTTCTTTTAATTATTGGTGGGATAGTTACTACATTACCTTTAGCTGGTTTTTCTTATGCAGCAAAACATCTTAATTTAAACACTGTAGGTATTATGCAATATATCTCACCAACTACATCATTTTTAATAGGCATTTTTTTATATAAAGAAGTTTTTACTATATCTCATCTAATTTCTTTTATATTTATATGGATTGGACTAATTATATATACCATTGATGGTATTATTAGATACGAGATAGATAAAAGAAAAAATCATTCTTAAATTTTATGATAATTACTTATTTCATTAATAATTTCTTCTGGTTCGTCTATTATTTTTATAAAATCAACTTCATTTTTTGATACAAATCCCCTATTTACCATTTCTGTATTTATCCAATGATATAATGGTTGCCAATAAGAAGAATCTGCAAGAATTACTGGAACGAAATTTTTTAATGTTGTTGCCATTAAAGTTAATACTTCAAATAGTTCATCTAAGGTGCCAAAACCACCAGGAACTACAACGAAACCTTTTGAATAATGGGTTAAAAGTATTTTTCTTGTAAAAAGATGTTTACATACATAAGATTTAGTAATATATGGATTTGTTCCTTGCTCATGGGGTAGTTCTACGTTTATTCCGTAAGTTGTGCCTCCAGATAAATATGCTCCCTTTGCCGCAGCCTCCATTGCACCAGGACCACCACCAGTAATAACAGAATAACCTGATTTAGCAGCAGTTTCACCTATCTTCATAGTGTAATTATAATCTTTAGACCCCTCTTTTGAGCGAGCAGCACCAAAAACAGTAATATACTTGCCACTCTTATCAAAAACTTTATCGCCTTTAGTCAATTCTTTTATAATTGTTTCTAATGATTTTATTACTTTCTCATCATCAATTAAATTATTAAAATATTCTGTAAAAACTGCCCCTTTCATATTCTCCTCAATAAAAAAGGCGGCTAAAGTAAAGCCGCCTATAGCTAATTAAATTTTATTTACTTATTATCGTAAAGCGACCAAGGACCACGTTTTTTTGCTAAATTCACAGCCCTAACTTGCTCTTCTTCTGCAAATTCAAAAACTATATCAAAATTTTGTCCTGGAAAAATTAAATCTGGGTCTTTAATCTGAGCTTTATTTGCCCAATAAATAATAGGCCACATAAATGGATTAGTATATTCCATTCCTGCAATTTCCCACAAAGAATCGCCTTTTTTAACTGTATAAACTTTGCCAGATGCTGAAACTGTGTCTGTTATTTCAACAACTAATCCTTCTGCATCATCAAGAATAGCTTTTGCTAAATCTAATTCTTTTTTAGCTGTTTCTGGATCACATTTTTCAATAGCAACTTTTGCATTATCAAGGTGATTATTAACTTTTTTCTGTGAATTATTCCATTTTTTAACTTTAGCTTTATCTTTTGATGTAGCCATATTTTGATTAATAGAATCACGACGAGAAGTTAATTCTCCATGGCGAGATTTTTGTGCCTCATTTGAGTTGTTAAGCTCTAAATATTTTGGTTCTTCTACTTTAAAAACTTCAACTGCCTCAGATAAAGCCTTGTTGCCACCAGCTGTATCTCCATTTGCTTTTAATGTATCAGACTCTTTAATTTTTGAATTTGTTTGAACAAAACTGATTTCTGCACAATAATTGTTATATCCTGCAAGAGATTTTTTCATAGTAGTAGCAGGGTCTTCTTGAGGAGCTTGTTCTGTCTTGCCTGCACAAGCCGAAAAAAACACCATCGCACAACACAGTAAACTAAAGTATTTCAACATAACAAAACCTCCTTGTTAAGAGAATATTTCAAATTAACTATTCTTTAATTATTAATGATTAAACAACCTTTGTCAACAAATAAATATCTTATATTTTAGAGTCAATTATACCGTCAAGTTTAATATATAACTCTTTCAATTGTTTTGCATCTACATTATTTGGAGCTTCACACATTAAATCTGTAGCTTTCTGTGTTTTTGGGAAAGCTATCACGTCTCTAATAGATTCTGCTCCTGCAAATATTGAAGCAATCCTATCAACTCCAAAAGCTATTCCTCCATGAGGTGGCGTGCCATATTTTAACGCATCAACAAAAAATCCAAAACGATTTTTAAGCTCATCTTCTGAAAATCCCATAAGCTCAAACATCTGTTTCTGAACATCACTTCTATGGATTCTTATACTACCTCCACCAATTTCAGAACCATTTAAAACTAAATCGTATGCCTTTGCTCTAACTTCTTTTGGATTACTTTCAAGAAGTGGCACATCTTCGTCCATCGGTGCTGTAAAAGGGTGGTGAACTGCAACGTATCTTTTATCTTCCTTGCTCCATTCAAGTAATGGAAATTCAAGAACCCATACAAGGTTATACTTACTATCATCTATTAAATTTAACATTCTTCCTAATTTTAATCTTAATTTTGACATAGTAAGATTAACAAGACTAATATCACCTGCACCAAAGAATATAATATCGCCTGCCTTTCCGTCCATCTCTTCAACAATTGATTTAGTAACTTCATCACCTAAAAATTTAACTATTGGAGATTGGAAATCGTTTTCATTAATCTTGATATAAGCTAAACCTTTTGCACCTAATGATGAGACGAAATCTGTTAATTCATCTATATCTTTACGAGAAAAAGAATTTCCAGCACCTTTTGCATTTATTGCTTTAATAACTCCACCATTTTTTACGACATCTGCAAAAACTTTAAAGCCAGAATCTGCTACTAAGTTATTTACAGTTTTTAAGTGGAGGTCAAAACGAGTATCTGGAGCATCACTACCATATAACTCCATTGCATCTTTATAATTGATAGTAGCAAAAGGTCTTGGAACTTCTATATTAAGAATATTCTTAAAAAGTTTTGCAATTAACCCCTCTATTAAATTCATAATATCAGCTCTATCAATAAAAGACATTTCTATATCAAGTTGAGTAAATTCTGGCTGTCTATCTGCTCTTAAATCTTCATCTCTAAAGCAACGAACAATTTGAAAATATTTATCGTATCCTGCTACCATAAGAAGCTGTTTAAACATTTGAGGTGATTGAGGAAGTGCGTAAAATTTGCCTTGATTTACCCTACTTGGCACAAGATAATCCCTCGCTCCTTCTGGTGTGCTTTTTGTAAGAAAAGGAGTTTCAATATCAAGAAAACCATTATCCCACATATATTCACGGATATTTTTTGTAAGATTATTTCTCATTATGATATTTTTTTGAAGTTGAGGACGTCTTAAATCAAGATAACGATATTTTAAACGCACATCTTCTGCCGTATCATCATGTTCATCAATCATAAATGGAGGCGTTAAAGAGTTATTTAATATTTTTATATCGTTTACAATAACATCAATACCACCAGTTTTTAAATTTGGATTAGCCATACCCTCAGGGCGAGCAACTACCTTTCCTTTAATAGCTATTACGTATTCACTTCTAACTGCATCTCCAGTTTGCCTTGCCTCTGGTGCAGATTCGTTTAAGACAACTTGCGTAATGCCCTCTCTATCTCTTAAATCAATAAAAATAACGCCACCATGGTCTCTACGACGTTGAACCCAACCCATTAATAATACTTCTTCATTGATATTTGACTCTGTAAGACAACCACAACTGTGAGTTCTTCTCCAGTCGCCTAAATTAGTTAGCATAGTTAATATCTCCATAAAATATATAAATTATTTATTAATAAAAAAATCTTTTATACTGTCTAAATTTTCTTCTACCTGAATACCAGTTTCTAAATTTTTAATAGATACCTTACCTTCAGCAATCTCATTTTCACCTAAGATTATACAGTGTTTTGCACCACTTCTATTAGCTTTTTTCATTTGGCTTTTCATTGATGCAATACTATAATCGTATTCTACAACAAAATTCAAATCCCTTAATTCTTTAACTATCTTTATACCAACATCAAAGGATTTGCCCTCAAAAAATATAACAAATATATCTGTGCTTTTTTCTTGAATTTCTTCCTTTTCTTTTAAAAGAGAGACTATTCTATCCATTCCTACTGCAAAACCAATGCCAGACACATCGCCTCCACCCATTAGCTTTACTAAACCGTCGTATCTACCACCACCACCAACGGCACTTGCTGCACCTAATTTATCTGTTACAAGCTCAAATGCTGTCCTAATATAATAATCAAGCCCTCTAACCATTCTCGGATTTACATTATAATTTGTCCCTAAACTACTTAAGTATTTTTTTACTCGTTCAAAATGGCTATTACATTCATCACATATATAATCTAAAACTATAGGTGCGTTTTTAGATATATTACTACATTCTTCTTTCTTGCAGTCTATAATCCTCATAGGATTTTTATCAAGACGCCTTTTACAATCATCACATAACGTATTAATATATTGTTTAAAATAGTCAATTAATTTATCTTTGTATATTGGGCGACAATTTTTACAACCTATAGAATTTATCTCAATAGAAGTATATTCACTAATTCCAACTTCTTTTGCAATATCGTAAAGAAGAGTAATAATTTCTGCATCAAGAAGTGGACTATCACATTCTAATACTTCAACTCCCATTTGAGTAAACTGGCGAAATCTACCTTTTTGAGGTCTTTCTCTACGAAACATATTGCCCATATAAAAATATTTTTTTATTCCAGGAGGGTTTGATAAACCATTTTCAATATACGCTCTAATTAAAGACGCAGTCCCTTCTGGCCTCAAACTTACACTATCACCATCATTATCTATAAAAGAAAACATTTCTTTTTCTACTATATCTGTAGTATCACCTATCCCCCTATTAAACACAGCCGTTTTTTCAAGAATAGGCAAGCGAAATTCTTTAAAGCCGTATTTATTAAGAAGTTTTTTCAAAATATTTTCTACTCTTTCCCAATATGCTATATCTTTACCGTATATATCGTGAAAGCCTTTAACAGTTTTAAACAATACTTTCTCCCTAAATATTGTAATACGCAAAATTTTATATTAATTATTTTTATTTTTTTTTCAATATTTTTTTAGAATTTACTAATTCACTAATTTTAAAATTAAAAATACTTTGCAAAAAACTGTATTGACAAATCTAAAGATGTATTATATAAGTTTACTTCTAACGCCGAAGTGGTGGAATTGGTAGACACGCCATCTTGAGGGGGTGGTGGGAATTTCTCGTGGGGGTTCAAGTCCCCCCTTCGGCACTTAAACCTCTTCATTTATCAATATATTATAATGCTATCTTATTATAACAATTAAACAAAACTCTTGAGATACAACTCATTCTATTTTTCGCAAGCTGTTATACATAATCCCTATATAAATAAGCTACATTTAAATACCATTGCTTATCTTTATTTGAATTTACAAAGATAAATATTTTATCAAAAAAAATATTTATTTTAATAAAGAAATTGTGTAGAATTTTCCATTAAAAAGGTAGGTAGAAATGGATAAAAAAGAAACACAACATATTGCAAAACTTGCAAGACTTCGTTTCAATGATGACGAACTTACAAATATTTCAGAACAAATGACTGGTATTTTAAAATGGGTAGATATGCTCCAAAGTGTTGATACTTCAACTGTTGACAACACTCAAGATAAACAAGAACCATTAAGAACAAGAAAAGATGAAGTAAAAATATCAAATTTATCTGAACAACTTATAAAAAATGCGACAGAACCTTACGAGCATTTTTTTACTGTTCCAAAGGTGGTAGAATAATTTATGAGCAATTTAACTGATTTAACTATTTCACAACTTTCTAAAGGTTTTGATAAAAAAGAATTTTCTTCTACAGAAGTTACAAAAGCATATATTGAAAATATGGAAAAAGGCAAAGAATACAATGCCTATATTACAGAAACTCCAGAAGTTGCATTAAAATCAGCTGCATCATCTGATGATAGAATATCAAAAGGCAGTAGGTTAAGCCCTCTTGATGGCGTTCCTTTAGGGATAAAAGACCTTTTCTGCACTAAAGATATATTAACTACTGCAGCATCTCAAATTTTATATAACTTTATTCCACCTTATGAATCAACTGTTACAGAAAAGCTACTTAATGCAGGTAGTGTATTCTTAGGCAAAACTAACCTTGATGAATTTGCAATGGGTGGAGCAAATATTACAAGCTACTATGGAAATACAGTTAACCCTCATAGAAGAAAAACAGATAATGCACAAGTTATTACTGGTGGCTCTTCTGGTGGCTCTGCTGCTGCTGTTGCTGGCAACCTTTGTGCTGGTGCTACTGGAACTGATACTGGTGGGTCAATCCGTCAACCAGCTTCATATTGTGGTATTGTAGGAATAAAACCAACTTATGGTAGATGTTCCAGATACGGAATAATTGCTTATGCTTCATCATTAGATCAAGCTGGACCTATGACTAAAACAGTTGAAGATGCAGCAATTATGCTAAATTATATGTCTGGCTTTGACGAAAAAGATTCTACAAGTGCAAATATTTCCGTTCCAGATTTTACAAAAAATTTAAATGACGGTGTTAAAGGCTTAAAAATTGGCTTACCTAAAGAACTTCTTAACGAAGGATTAAATGATGAAATGTCAAATTCTTGGCTTAATGCAAGAAAAATTTTAGAAGAAGCTGGAGCTACTTTTAAAGAAATTAGCTTGCCTAATATGAAATACGCCCTTGCTACATATTATATCATTGCTCCAGCAGAAGCCTCATCAAATTTAGCAAGATACGATGGTGTTAGGTTTGGTTTGAGAGTTGACGGAAATAGCCTTGATGAAATGTATGAAAATACTCGTTCAAAAGGCTTTGGTGATGAAGTAAAAAGACGTGTTATGATAGGCACTTACGTTCTTTCTGCCGGTTATTATGATGCCTACTATTTAAAAGCATTAAAAGTTCAAAAACTAATTAGAAGAGATTATACAGAAGCCTTTAAAGATGTAGATGTTATCCTCACTCCAACAGCACCTACAACGGCTTTTACCATAGAAGAAAGCAAATCTTTTGACCCAGTTACTATGTATCTTCAAGATGCTTTTACAGTTCCTGCAAATTTAGCTGGACTACCTGGAATATCTGTTCCAGTTAAAGAAGCAGAAAATGGCTTGCCTATTGGTATGCAACTAATTGGCAGACATTTTGACGAAGAAACACTTTTTAAAACAGCAAAAGTATTGGAGAATAGATAATGAGCTATACTATTAAAGGCGATAAACAAGAATGGGAAGTAGTGATTGGACTTGAGGTTCACTGTCAAGTAATATCTAATGCAAAATTATTTTCTGCAGCTTCAGCTGCTAGTGGTGGCACTCCAAACGATACAGTATCTTTTATAGATGCTGGTTTTCCTGGTATGCTTCCAGTAGTTAATGAATTTTGCGTTGAACAAGCCGTTAAAACTGGATTAGGTCTAAATGCAGTTATTAATAAACAATCTGTTTTTGCTAGAAAAAACTACTTTTATGCAGATTTACCACAAGGTTATCAAATTAGCCAATACGATAAACCAATAGTAGGCGAAGGTTATCTTGATATTGAACTTGATGACGGTTCAATAAAACGAGTAGGAATAGAAAGATTACATCTTGAACAAGATGCAGGCAAATCAATTCACGACCTTTTACCAGCTAAATCTTGTATAGATTTAAACCGTTCTGGCGTTGCTCTTATGGAAATTGTTTCTAAACCAGAAATGAGCTCGCCTGCTGAAGCAGGTGCTTATATGACTAAACTACGTGCAATAGTTCGTGCTTTAGGCACTTGTGATGGTAATATGGACGAAGGTTCTATGCGTTGCGATGCTAATGTTTCTGTTCGCCCTGTTGGTAGCAATGAATTAAGAACTAGGTGTGAAGTAAAAAATGTCAACTCTATCAGATACTTAATGCAAGCAATAGAGTATGAAGCAAAACGCCACGTATCAGCTTATGAAAATGGCGAAATTATAGAACAAGAAACGAGACTTTTTAACCCAAGCACTAAAGAAACTCGCACTATGCGTGATAAAGAAAATGCTAATGATTATAGATATTTTCCAGACCCAGATTTATCTTTTCCTCTTACAGTTAGTGATGAGCTTTTAGAAAAAGTAAAAAATAATATGCCAGAACTTCCAGATGAAAAAAGAGATAGATTTATTAAAGAATATAATATTGCAAAAGATGATGCAGTAAGACTTGTAAACGAAATATCAATGGCAAACTTTTTTGAAAGTGCAGTTAAAGTAAAAGGAGCAGAAGCAAAGAAAACTGCAAACCTTATATTAATAGAACTTTCAGCACTTCTTTCTGATAGAAAATTGCAAATTGAAGATTTAAAAATAAAACCAGAATGGGTAGGCAAACTTTCTGCATTAGTAGAAGACGGAACTATTGGACTTCGCACAGCAAAAGACCTTATTATCATTATGCAAGATGAAGCAAAAGATCCAGAAACTTTAATTGAAGAAAAAGGATTAAAACAAGTTTCAGATACTTCAGAAATTGAAAAAATTATTGACGGTATTATTGAAGCTAATCCAAATGAAGTTGCTGGTTTTAAAGCTGGAAAAGAAAAGTTAATGGGATTTTTTGTAGGTCAAGTGATGAAAGCTACTGCTGGAAAAGCAAACCCTGCAATAATAAATAAGTTATTAAAAGAAAAATTATCAAAATAGATAAAGTTTTTTATCAAAATTTATTTAAACTGCCACAGTAAGTAAATTGCTGTGGCAATATTTTTTTAGTTTTTATAACGTTTTATTCATTGAACCAGTAATATATCCCTCTAAATCTAAAGCTACATATAAAAATCCAGATTTTTTTACTATATTAATTACTTCTTCTTTAATATTATTATTAGTGGCACATTTTATAAAATCATCATTATTCATTTCTATTCTTGCTACATCATTATGGTAACGAACTCTTGCAGAGATTAAGCCTAAATTATGAATTTCTGTTTCAGACTCATTAATCTGTATAACTTTTTCTTTCGTAATTTTAGTATTATAAGGAAACCTTGAAAAATAGCAGGCAAAAGATGGTTTATTCCATATATCAAAACCATTATTTTTTAGTATATTACGTATATTTTCTTTAGATAATTTTGCTTCAATTAAAGGGCTAACTGCTCCAATTTCTTCAATAGCTTTAAATCCTGGTCTATAATCTTTTAAATCATCAATATTGCTTCCGTCAAAAATTGCATTATAATTTTCACTATTAGCAATTTCTTTTAATTTCTCAAAAATAAATTTTTTACAAATATAACAACGGTTTATTGGATTATTATCAAGATTTTCTAATTCTAAAGGGTTATAATATATTACTTGATGATTTATATTTAATTTGGAAGCAAATTCTTTTGCCTTATCAAGTTCGCTTTCTGGATAGAAAGATGAATGAAAAGTAACTGCTTTTACTTTAATATTTGCTTTAATTGAGGCATAAAGCAATAATGATGAATCAACTCCACCAGAAAAACCAATAACTGCACTTTCATATTTTTTTATAATATTAATTAAATTTTCCATATTATTCTTGTTATTTATATTTATTATTTATCCTATCTTTAATAAATTTTGCAACAGTAATCCTATGAACTCCTAAAATTTTTGCCATATAACTTTTAGAAATACCTTGTTTAATTAATTCTATTACGCTGATAATATATTTTAATAATACTATTATTTATAAATATAAAATATGACGATAAAAAACGACATTTACAAATATATAATAAATTAGTAAAAGTAATTTATGGATAAAGAAAGAATTGAAATATATAAATCTGATACATCTGGAGAGCGAGTAGATATTTGTGGTGCAAGATTATCTGGAGCTTCAAGAAGTGTTATATCATCATTAATTGATAATGGTTTTTTCTTTGTTAATAATAAAATACCAAAAAAATCAGACAAAGTTAAAGTTGGCGATATAATAGAAATTCGCTTTCAGCCAGAAAAATTACCAGATTTAACACCAAAAGAAATAGATTTTAAAATAATATTAAATAGAGAAAATTTTGCAATAATTGATAAACCAGCTTTTTTAACAGTCCACCCTGCACCTGGTCATTACGATGATACTTTAGTAAATGGACTTTTATATGCTTTTAATATAAAAGATGAAGATAACGGATTTAGACCTGGCATAGTTCATAGACTTGATAAAGATACATCTGGATTATTAATAATTGCAAAAAATAGCGAAGCAAGAAGTAAATTATCATCATTATTTAGTGAAAGAAAAATTACTAAAAAATATTTAGCTATATGCAAAAATGAACCTAACTTTATAGAAAAAACTGTTAATGCTCCCATTGGTAGAGATAAATTTAATCGTAAAAAAATGAGTATTAACGAAAAAGGAAAAGAAGCTATTAGTATTTTTAAAGTAAAAGAAGTTTTTAAAAAATCTTTTCTTGCAGAAGTTGAAATTTTAACTGGTAGAACCCACCAAATTAGAGTTCACGCTTCACATATTAACCACCCTCTAATTGGTGATGAACTATATTCTGGAAAAGATAATTTTAGTTTTCATAGACAAGCCTTACATTCCCATTATTTAGAATTTATAGAACCATTCAATAACGAATTAATTAAAGTTACATCAAACTTACCAGACGATATGGAAAAATTAATAGAAAAAATAAAGCCTTAATAATATTCAATATTAATTCATTGCTATATTACCATTAACAATTTCACTCTTTATATTTCACAATATTTTAATTATAGTAATATAAAATTAAATATAATAGAGGATATATGATGAAAGAAGTTAATGAATATTTTATAGGATTAGATATTGGAACTAATAGTATTGGTTGGGCAGTTACTGACACAAATTACAATGTATTAAAATTTAATAATAAAGCTATGTGGGGCGTAAGAAGTTTTGACGAAGCAAAAACTGCTGTTGAAAGAAGAACTTTTAGAGCTAATAGGCGTAGGCTTCATAGACGTAGAGAACGCATAAAATTATTGCAAGAAATTTTTGCTAAAGAAATTTATAAAATTGACCCTACTTTTTATCAACGCCTTAATAACAGTAAATTTTATCTTGAAGATAAAGATAATTTATCAACTATTAATATATTTTTTGATGATAAAAATTTTAAAGATAAAGATTATTATAAAAAGTATCCTACAATTTATCATTTAAGAAAAGCTATTATTGACGGTAAAGAAAGTGATATTAGATTAATATATCTTGCTATCCACCATATTATAAAATATAGAGGTCATTTTTTATTTGATGGCGATAATATAAACACTAATTACGATGAATTATTTAATAGTTTTATTGAAAATTTAATAAATATACTGGGTAGAGAAGAATTTTCTTGCGATAAAAATAAACTGAAAGAAATTTTAGAAAAAAAAGAAAAAAAATCAGTTAAAGAAGAAAATATTAGAAAAATTTTTAACGCAACAAAAAAAGATACAATATTAAGTCTTATTTCTAAACTTTTAACTGGTGCATCTACCGATATATCAAATATATCAGAAAACGAGAATGAAAAAATTACAATATCATTTTCTTCTTCTGATTACGATGAAAAAAGGCAAAATGCAATTAAACTTGGCGATGATATTTGCGACTTTTTAGATAGTGCAAAAGCGTTATACGACTACACCCTGTTATCAAAAAATTTACAAGGCAAAAATAGTATTTCTGAAAGCAAAATTGAAATATATGAAAACCATAAGAAAGATTTAAAAAACTTAAAGGAAATTATTAAAAAATATGCTCCAAAGAAATATCAAGAGATTTTCAAATCAAAAACGGGCTTATATTCAAAATATGCAGGTCATAAAAATTCAGAAAAACGAATAAAAAGAGATGATGAATTTTATAAAAAAATAAAAAATATTCTAAATGAAATTGGTAATGATAGCGAAAATTTAATAGAAAAAATAGAAAATGAAACTTTTATGCCTTTACAAACTTATTTAGATAATTCAGTTATTCCTCATCAAATACATTTTGCAGAGTTAGAAAAAATCCTTGAAAAAGCATCTAATAATCACCCATTTTTAAAAGCAAAAGATAGTGATAATATTAGCAATGTTGACAAAATTAAATCTATTTTTAAATTTCGCATTCCTTATTACGTTGGACCATTAAATACAAAAAGTGATTTTAGTTGGGTTATTAGAAAAGAAGATAAAATTACACCTTGGAATTTTAAAAATATTGTTGATGAAGAACTTTCTGCAGTAAAATTTATAGAAAGAATGACTAATAAATGCACTTATTTAAGAGATAAAAATGTTTTACCTAAAAACTCCTTATTATACAAAGAATATACAGTTCTAAACGAATTAAATAATTTAAAAATAAATGGAGAAAAATTACCATTAAATATAAAAATCCAGATTATAAACAAATTATTTAAAGAAAAAATAAAAGTTACTGGTAAAGCAATAGTAGATTTTTATGAAAAAGAGTATGGAGAAATTATTACTACAAATGATATTTCTGGTATAGACAAAGATTTTACTACATCTTTATCAAGTTATCTTGATTTTAAGAAAAAAGTTTTTAAAGGTTTAGATGATAAACTTGAAGATAAAAAATATATAGCAGCTATAGAAGAAATTATTAATTGGATTACTATTTTTAACGATAATAGTAAATTTGTAAAAAATAAAATTGAACAAAAATATAAAAACCTCTTTAGCGATGAAGAAATAAAATCTATTTGCAGTTTAAAGTATAGTGGTTGGGGCAATTTTTCTAAAGAATTTCTTGTAGATATTGAAGCAAAAGATAAAAAAACTGGACAAGTATTTAATATAATTAATGGTTTAAGAGAAACTAACAATAATTTAATGGAACTTTTAAGCGATAATTATACTTTTTTAGAAGAAATAGCTTTATTAAACAAAAAGGAAGATATAAGTAGCATAACTTACGAAAATTGCGTAGAAGATGCTTATCTTTCTCCAGCTATCAAAAGGGCTGTTTGGCAAACAATCACCATTACTGAAGAAATTAGAAAGATTATTAAAAAAGAACCAACAAAAATATTTGTAGAAATGGCAAGAGGTTCAAATAAAACTGGCAGAACACAATCAAGAAAAAATAAATTAGAAGCATTGTATAAAAATATAAAAGGAAATGAATACGATGAGTTAGAGAAAGACCTTAATAATTCATCAGAAAATGAGCTACAAAACAAGCGTTTATACTTATATTTCATTCAGCTTGGAAAATGTATGTATAGTGGAGACCCTATATCTTTACATGAAATTTCAACAGATTATGAAATAGACCATATAATTCCACAATCAAAAATCAAAGATGACAGTTTTGACAATGTTGTATTAGTAAAAAAAATGGATAATCAAAGAAAAGGTGCAGTAATAATACCAGATGAAATTAGAAAAAAAATGAATAATTTTTGGAAATCTTTAAAAGATAAAAACTTTATTTCTGCAGAAAAATATAACCGTCTTACAAGAAGCAAGCCTTATACTGATGACGAATTATCTGGTTTTATAAATAGGCAACTTGTGGAAACAAGCCAATCTACTAAAGCAGTAACACAGATTTTTAAAAATATTTATAAAGACAATAAAGTAATCTATGTTAAAGCAAGAAATGTTTCAGATTTTAGAAAAGAATTTAATTTTATAAAATCACGCACAGTAAACGACCACCACCACGCAAAAGACGCATATTTAAATATCGTTGTAGGCAATGTATGGAACACTAAATTTACTTCTAATGCTCGCAACTTTATTAGAAATAATCAAAACTATACTAATAATTTTGATTATGACCTTAGAAAACTATACGACAAAGATTTAGGCAAAAATAATGTAGTTTGGAAAGCTGGAGAATCTGGCACAATAGAAACTATTGAAAAATATATGTCAAAAAATAATGTTCTATACACAAGGTATGCTTATACTAATAAAGGACAGTTTTGGAATGATACTATTGCACCCAAAAAGAATAAATTAATTCCGATAAAGAAAGGTATGGATACATCAAAATATGGTGGTTACACAAGTATAAAACCTGCATACTTTGCAATAGTTAAATCAATTGATAAGAAAAAAATAAAATATACTATAGAGCGAGTTCCAATATATTTAAACAACAGACAATTAACTAAAAATGATATAATTGAGTATTTAAAAAATGATTTACAGTTAAAAGAACCTGAAATTATACAACTAAGTGAAAAATCATTTAAACTAAAAAAGAATACATTGATTAATTATGATGGTAAATTGAGCTATCTAACAGGTAGAACTGGAGGAAAAATAGAAATAGATTTGTCATATCAATTTATATTAAAGGAGTTTTGGGTAAGTTATATATCAGTTATAGAAAAGTTTATAGAAAAATACACTAAAGATAAAAATAAAACATTAAAAATCAACAATAATTTAATTAATAAGGAAGATAACAGTAAGCTATACAAAGAATTGATTATAAAATCTAAAAGCAAAATATATGATGGTATAGTTAAGACAAAGTTATTGGAAAGTAATTATTCTAAATTTTTAAATTTATCCCTTGAAGAACAATGTAAGGAATTATTGAATATAGTTTTAATGTTTACAAGAAAGAAACCGTCTGTAATATTTTTTGGAAAAGAAGAAGAATTAAGAGACAGACCATCTTGCATTATTACAAATAAAAATATTGTTATAATAAATCAATCGCCAACTGGATTGTTTGAAGAAAAAATTACAGTAGATACAAAATCTTAATATGAGTTGGCGAATAGTAGTAGTAAAAACTTCTTCAAAGTTAGATTTTAAAATGGATTATATGGTTATCCGTCAAAGTGATGATATAAAGAAAATCCATTTAAGCGAAATTAGTGTTTTAATTATAGAAAGCACTGCTGTATCTATTACGGCAGTGCTTTTATGCGAATTAGTTAAACGAAAAATCAAAGTTATATTTTGTGATGAAAAACATAGTCCTATATCAGAAGTATCATTATTATACGGTAGCCACGATACAAGCGACAAAATTAGAAAGCAAATTTTGTGGAAAGATGAAATCAAAAAAGCAGTATGGACAGAGATTGTAAAAGAAAAAATAAAAAATCAAAGTTTAATTTTAAAAAAATACTCTTTAATAAAAGAGTATGAAATGCTTACATCTTATATTGAAAATATAGAATTTGGCGATACATCAAACAGAGAAGGACACGCTGCAAAAGTATATTTTAATAGTCTATTTACTTTTGAGTTTACGAGAAATTCTGATGAACCAATTAACCATTGCCTTGATTATGGCTATACTATACTTCTTTCTGCTTTTAATAGAGAAATTACATCAAAGGGATATTTAACCCAATTAGGAATTTTTCATAACAATATGTTTAATCAATTTAATTTAAGTAGCGACCTTATGGAGCCTTTTAGAACTATAATAGACGATACAGTAAAAACATTAGATCCACAAAAATTAAAAAGTGAAGAAAAAGCTATTTTAATAAATTTATTAAATAAAGAAGTAATTATCAATGGCAAAAAAAATTACCTTATAAATGCTATAAAAATTTATTGTGCAAGTATTTTTAACGCATTAGAAACGGGAGATTTATCTCAAATATGGTTTATAGAAAATGAGTTATAGATATATGAGAGTATTAATATTTTTTGATTTACCTACCCTAACCTATAAAGATAAAAAAGCATATACTGATTTTCGTAAATATTTAATTAAAAGTGGCTTTATTATGATGCAAGAATCAGTATATTGTAAATTAGCTTTAAACCAAAGTGTAGCAAATAGCATAGTGGAAAATATAAAAAAACATAAACCACCAAGTGGATTAGTTCAATCATTAATTATTACAGAAAAGCAATTTGCAAGCATGGAAATTATTGTAGGCGAATATAATTCATCAGTAATAGATAGCGATAGCAGATTGGTGATTTTATGAAATTAGTCCACCCCTATTTAAAAATGAGTATAAAATTAAATAATGATTATATCTCTGAATTTATCATTGAAAATCAAAAAGCAATGTATAACTTCATCAATGATTTATACAATCAATATAATGGTAATAAAGGATATTTTGTATTATCAGACGAAAATAATATTTTAGATATAGCCAAAGTTGGCGAATTTTTATTTAACCCCTTTCAGATTGATTTAAATAATAGAAAAATTATAAAAAAATTATATTCAATTATAAAAAATGAAGTATTATCTACAGAATTAATTGATGAGTTTAGTAATATATCATCTTCCCTTTTAAATTTTGCAGAAAAATTATCAGAAACATCAATGTATAATCTATCTTTTTCTATTAATGAAGATGTAGAAGAATTTCTAAAATATATAAAGGTAAAAATACAAGACGATGAAAGCATATCTTTATGTGAAAAAATTATTGATTTTATAAATATATCTTCGTCTTTATTAAATATTAAATTATTAATATTAATAAATTTTAGAAGTTACTTAGATGAAGAAGAGTTATATCATATCCATAAAGAAGCAATGTATAAAGATGTAGCATTATTATTAATTGAAAATTCAGCTAAAGAAGTGTTATCAAATTCAAGGCGATTTATTGTTGACAAAGATTTATGCGAAATTTATGATGAATAAAATAGTATAAATACAAGTGTTTGTAGTGCATTTTATATTTAATTGCGATTAAATATAACGTATTTATATTATTATGTTTAACTATTATATGATATATACTACACTTTGAGGTTTGAGAGTAGTGTAATTTCATATGGTAGTTAAACATATGGAAACTATTAGAGCAACTGCATCTGGTTTGAGAGTAGTGTAATTTCATATGGTAGTTAAACCTTTAATTTTGAGTGTAAATTATGGGG
>JAZSQT010000052.1:0-21133 GCA_045538075.1 Mucispirillaceae bacterium | reverse complement strand
TTTCTTCAACTCTTTCTATTGGTTCTATATTATTTAAATCTTCTACAATTTCTACTGGCTCATCTATTGCCAATGGTTCAATAGTTTCTTCAACTTCTTCTGATACTTCTAAATCGTGAAAACTTTCTGTAACTTCTTCTTTTTGGTAAGCAGTTTCTAAATCTTCTAAATTTTCTTCAACTTCTTTCATTGGTTCTATACTATTTAAATCTTCTACTTCTTCTACCGGCTCATCTATTGCCAACGGTTCTGTAATTTCTTCTACTGGTTCTGATACTTCTAAACCGTCAAAACTTTCTGTAACTTCTTCTATTGGTTCAACAGTCTCTAAATTGTTAAAAGATATTTCTTCAACTGGCTCAACAGCTTCCAAATCTTCTAAATTTTCTTCAACTCTTTCTATTGGTTCTATATTATTTAAATCTTCTACAATTTCTACTGGCTCATCTATTGCCAATGGTTCAATAGTTTCTTCAACTTCTTCTGATACTTCTAAATCGTCAAAACTTTCTGTAACTTCTTCTTTTTGGTAAGCAGTTTCTAAATCTTCTAAATTTTCTTCAACTATTTCTACTGGCTCTATACTATTTAAATCTTCTACAATTTCTACTGGCTCATCTATTGCCAATGGTTCTGCAATTTCTTCAACTTCTTCCATTGGTTCTATATTATTTAAATCTTCCGTAATTTCTTCTACTGGTTCTATACTATTTAAATCTTCTGTAACTTCTTCTACTGGTTCAGCAGTTTCTAAATCGTTAAAAGATATTTCTTCAACTGGCTCAACAGTTTCTATACTATTTAAATCTTCTACAACTTCAACTGGTTCATCTACTTGCAACTCTCCAATTGATACTGGTTCTACTTCTTCTGATTCAGAAATATTATTTTCGTAAGATTTTTCAAGTTCTACAACAGAAATTGGAGTATTAATTTCTTCAGTTTCTTCTATCTCTTTAACTTCTTCGTTACTAAGATTATCAGTAGTATTAAATACTTCTTTTACTACATTTAATGGTTCTGGAGCAGTATAAATTGAATCTGTTTCTCTATTCATATCTGCGTGAGGTATTTTTTCTACAAAATCAGCTTGCATTAAATCATCATCGGCAAGCTCGTTATCGTCATCGGCTTCTTCAAGAACTATAGCTGCAGCAACAGCAGATGCAGTAGTATCAACTTTCGGTTTTTCAACTTTTGAAACACTTATATTTTCTTGAATTTCTACGCCAGTTAATTTTGAATTTAATGATTGGGAATCAAAAGGTTTTATAAGATAATCATTTGCTCCACAAGTTGTTAAATCTTCTTTATTAAATTTATCAAAAGCTCCGACTAATAAAATAATTTTAGTATCTGTATTGTAAGATTTAATATCAGCAATAAAGTCGTTTAAGTTAATATTTTCTAACTTGTTATCAAGAAGTATAAAAGAAAATTTTTCTTCTTTTAATTTTAAAATTGCATCTTCAGAGCTAAATACTTTTACTACTTCAAATTTATCTGCGTCTATAGAAAGGTCTATAACCCTATGGATTGTAACACTATCATCAATTAAAAGAACTTTTTGAGCCATAATTTATACTCCCAAGATTTTTTAAAGACTATAATTTGCTTATTATTAATACCACTTTAACAAAAAAAAAGCAAATTCAAAAGAATTTCAATATAAAAAAAATATGAAAAGATTATATAGACTTAAGGGCTGATAATTTTATATATCAGCCCTTATTTTTCAGAAAAAAATTAATATCCTTTAGCAGATAAGTTGTTTAATGATGCACAAGCAGTTTTGTAATCATTACTACACGCAAGTTTATAAAGAGACTTTGCTTCTTGAATATCTACTTTTACTTCTATAGCACCATAACGATACAAATTTGCAAGATTAAAGCAATTTTCATAATTACCATTATCGCAAGAGCTTTTAAATAATTTTTCAAGATTTAAACAAGATTTGCCATCGCCATAAGTATTGCAAGCCTTCTGCCACTCTATAGCTGCCTTATCGTAAATTTTATGGTTTGAATATATATTTCCTGCATTAACACAAGCCCTTTTAACTCCATCATCACAGGCTTTACTATATAATTTGGCTGCTTTTAATTCATCTTTTGCAACACTTTTGCCTTCTGCATAAATTCCAGCTAAATCAACACAAGCAGGAACCATTCCCACATCGCAACTTAATTCATATACAGCTGTAATATGTTCATAATTTGGATTTGGCGAATTATCTCTCAACTTTTTTGCTAATGCATATAATTTATATGAATACATTTTCTTTAAAGTAAAAGGTTTACCTTCTTTATGCATTACTGCAAGGTTGTAGCAACCTTCTATACTATTATTATCACATGCTTTCTTAAAATGTATAACAGATAGAGTATGATTACCAGCGTCTTTTGCCTCGTAAGCAAGTTTTAGCTCCTCTGCTGCTTTTATAGCCTTTAATTCACTTTTAGTTTGAGCAAAGGCATTTATAGAAATAAATAATGTCATTATTACTGTAAGTAGAAATTTCATATATTATCACTCCACTATTTAATGAGAAATATATTTTATATTATATTTTACTCTATTTGTCCAGTTAAATAATTTTTTAGAATTTACCAACAAAGAATAATGATTAAAAATAATTTGAAATTTTTATATAATTTTCATTATATTAAGTATGATTATTTAATATAAGTTAGGTAAAACTATGAGTAACGCAGTTTATACAATTCAAGCAAAAGTTGGATATAGCCAAGTTAGAAGTGATAATTTTTTAACCCTATACTCTGCCTTAAATTATATGCAAGATTGTGCTATGACACAGTTAGAATATTTAGGTGGTGGAGAAGAATATTTTAAAAATCACGGTGTAGCCTTATTTATTAGCTCTATGCAAGTAAATATATATGAAATGCCAATTTTTAATCAAGATATTTTAATAGATACGTGGGCGTATAGTTATGATAAAATTTCGTGTTACAGAAATTATCTAATAAGGGATAAAGATAATAAAATATATTGTAGTGGTTCTGTAGCTGGCATTTTTGTTAGCTTAAATGATAATAAGCCAGTAGCTATAACTGATGAATTTATGTCTGTTTACCCATTAAAAGAAAAATTTAATATGGAGTATTTACCACGTAAAATAAAATTGCCTACTGATTGGGATAATGAGGGTCGCCCCTTAGTTATCAATAAACGCCACTTAGATAAAAATAATCACGTTAATAATTCAAGATATATTTCTTTAGCTGAAGAAATGATATTAGACGATTACGATATAAAAAAATTAAGAATAGAATATAAAAAACCAGCTAAAGTTGGCGATACTATTATACCAAAAATAAAATATACAGAAAAAGGTTGTATTACTGCTTTGACTAATATTGACACATCAGTTTTTGCTACTGTAGAATTTTATTTTAATTAATTAGGTAACAAGATGTCTATTTTATTAATTATGGCAATAGGTATAGTAATTGGATTTATATTTTTCCCTAATAAACGGCTAAAATTTAGCGAAGTTATACAAATAGCATCAATATATATTCTTATTTTTTCTATGGGTGTTACTTTAGGTAAAAGAGAAAATTTTATAGATGAACTTTTTTCTCTTGGTGCTATTAGCTTTATTTTTGCTATTACATCAATTATTTTTTCCGTAATTTTAGTATATTTTTTATCATCAAAATTCTTAAAAAAAGATGGAAGAAGAAAATGATAGGCATATTTGCAGTAATTAGCTTAGTTTTTGGTATATTTTACGGTTATTTTTTTCAAAATCAAAGTTTTTCTGATATTTTTTCTGAATATTCAGACTATATTCTATATGTTTTAATGTTTTTTGTAGGTTTAAGTATTGGTGCCAATAGAAAAATTTTAGAAAGTTTAAAATATTACCACGTAAAAATATTCATAATACCTTTTGGCATAATAACTGCATCAATTTTTGCAGGCTTTATATGTGGCTTAATTTTAGATTTAGATATTTATGAAAGTATATCAGTATCGTCATCGTTAGGTTGGTATAGTTTATCTGGCGTAATGATGAAAGAATTAGGCAGTGTCTATATGGGTGCAGTTGCTTTTTTAAGTAGCTTAATGCGAGAAATTCTATCTTTTATATTTATCCCTTTAATTGCTAAATACTTAAACAATTACACAACTATTGCTCCAGCAGCAGCAACAAGCGAAGATACTACTTTGCCGATTATATTAAAGTATGGTGGGGCAGATATAGCTATTATGGCAGTATTTAATGGTATTATATGTTCTATATCAGTGCCAATATTAATCAATTTTTTTATGAGTTTAAGGGGCTAATTTAATTATTTCTCCATTATTCCCATTGACTTCAACACCTCCAGCACTACTAACAATATAAGTATTTTTTACTCCTATAGTGCCTACTCCTTTTATTGCAACTTTTGATTCTACTGCAATTGCCATATTTTCTTTAAGAGGTTCTTTAAAGCCTTTTGCAATTATTGGGTATTCATCAGCATATAATCCAATCCCATGACCTAAAAATTTTGAATTATCAGGCATTACCCCCATAAATAAACCTTCTAAAGCAGGGTGAAGATTGTTTATAATATAATTATAAATTTGCTCTGGAATAATTGATGGCTTTAGAGATTCTACAATTCTATCTCTAATATATTTACATCTTCTCTGTTGTTCATATATATAATCTGAAACTTCATAAAAGGAATATAAAGTAGTCATTGACGATAAATAACCTTCAACTCCACAACAAATATCTATGTAAATTAAATCATCTTTTTCAAGGATTTTGTTAGGACTGCCTAAAAATGGTGCAGCAGGGCAATTTCCCTCAACTCCGGCAGGAGTATCAAAAGCGTATCTTTTTAAACTATTAGTGCCAAAAGCGATATTACCAAAAAATAATTCTCTACCAAAAGATTTTACTCTTAATCCAGCGTGTCCACCAAGTCGCAATATTTCAGACGTCAATAATGCCCCAGCTTCTGCCTCTGTCATACCGGCTTTTAAAACGTAAGGCATATACTCTTCTAATACTTGTTTTTGAATATCGCCTGCTCGTTTTATCATATTTATTTCAAATAGACTTTTTGTAGCCATTGTTTTAGATATTTCTTCATCACAACTTTCTACATTTTGAAATTCTGAATACTTATTAAATCGTGAAAAAACGTCCATTGTAACGAATTGTTTATCTATATATATTTTTGAATATTTATTTATTGATAACTTTTCTGCAATAGTAGAATAAGACGACATAGATACAATTTCAGAAAACCTTGATTCATCTTTAGCCCTTTCAAAACTACGTCTAACAAAGTAGATTGGTATTTCATCTTTTTGGATAAAAAGTATTCCGTCTTGTAGTGTGCCAGTAAAATAGTATGCAGTAACTGGGTTAAAAATAAAAACGTAACGCCAACCGTCAAAAGAATAATCCATTATTGCATTAAATTTTCTCAACCTTGTAGCAAGTTCAGCAGCAGGCACTTTCATAAAATTTAAGCTCCTAATAATATTTATTTAGATAATACTATTGCTATTTAATAAAGGCAATATTATTATAACTTTTTACATTTATGGAGTAGTTATGGACGATAAATTAATTATAGCAAATAAAGAGTTTAATAGCCGTTTAATGATTGGCACAGGTAAATTTGCCTCATCAGACATTATGGCTCAATCTATAAAAGCCTCTAAATCAGAAATTGTTACTGTTGCTTTAAGGCGAGTAGATGTTACTGACAAAAATGACGATGTATTAACACATATAGATAAAGATATTTTACTTTTACCAAACACCTCAGGTGCAAAAGATGCCGTTGAGGCTGTTCGCCTTGCAAAAATTGCCCGTGCTGCAGGTTGTGAACCGTGGGTTAAATTAGAAGTTACAAAAGACCCTTATCACCTATTGCCAGACCCTATAGAGACTTTTAAAGCTGCAGAAATTTTAGTAAAAGATGGGTTTAACGTTCTACCTTATATTAACGCCGACCCTATGCTTGCAAAAAGATTAGAAGAAATTGGTTGCGTTACTGTTATGCCCCTTGCTGCACCTATTGGCACTAATAAAGGGCTTACTACTAAAGATGCTATAGAAATTATTATAGAAAAAAGTAGTGTGCCTGTTGTTGTTGATGCAGGTATTGGGGCTCCAAGCCACGCAGCAGAAGCTATTGAAATGGGAGCAGATGCCGTATTAGTAAACACGGCAATAGCTACGGCAAAAAATCCTGTCCTTATGGCAGAGGCTTTTAAATTGGCTGTTGAAAGTGCTTTTAAAGCAAGAAAAGCAGGCTTAGCAAATGCAAAAGATATTGCAGTAGCTTCAAGCCCATTAACTGGTTTTTTAGGAGATTTAGATTAGTATGGCTTTTTCTGATATATTAAAAGAATATAATTTTTCTGATATAAAAAATTTTATATATTCAAGAAAAGATAAAGACGTTGAAGATGCTCTTTCTGCAAAAAAAATCAATACTACCCATTTAGCAGCACTATTAAGCCCAGCAGCAAGAAAATATCTTGAAGAAATGGCGTTAATATCTCAAAAAATTACTTTATCAAGATTTGGTAAAACTATAAAAATTTATGCACCTCTATACTTATCTAACGATTGCGTAAATTCTTGCCTATATTGTGGTTTTAATAGAAAAACAAATATCCCTCGCATTACTCTTAATAGTGATGAAATTAAGAAAGAAGCAGAAATTTTATCATCAATGGGTATTAAGAATGCTTTATTAGTTAGTGGTGATAATAAAGTTGCTTTTAGTGATGAAAAACTTATAGAAGCAGTAGAAATTTGTTCCAAATATTTTCCTATGGTGTCTATTGAAGTTAGAGCTTTAGATGAAGAAGTTTATAAGCGTTTACATAATGCTGGAGCTGACGGTTTTACTATGTTTCAAGAAACGTATAATAATATATCTTATAAAGAATTTCACCCAGCTGGACCAAAATCAAATTTTGAATATCGCTTAAATGCTCCAGAAAGAGTAGCAAAATCAGGCATTAGGGCAATCGGGCTTGGTGCTTTACTTGGACTTGATGATTTTAGGACAGATGTATTTTTCTTATCACTTCACGGTAAATATATTATAGACAATTATTATCAAAGTCATATTTCTGCATCTTTTCCACGAATTAGAGCTTCTGCCGGTTGTTTTACTCCAAAATATCAAGTTACTGACGCAGATGTTTTACAATCTATATTCGCCTTTAGAATGTTTCATAATGATGCAGGAATAAATATATCAACGAGAGAAACGCCATTTTTTAGAGATAAACTTATACACTTAGGAGCCTCAATAATGAGTGCTGGTTCAAAAACAGAACCAAAAGGATACTCTAATCCAAATAAAAAAGCTGGACAATTTAATGTAGAAGATGAAAGAAGTGTTAGCCAGTTTGTTGAAGTAGTAAAAAAATCTGGTTACGACCCAGTTATGAAAGATTGGGATAATGGTATGAAGTATTTTTAGTAATATACAACTATTCTGAATCGCTATTCCAATATCTTTTAGCTAATAATATATCACTAAAAAAATCTTTTATGTTTAGGGTATTCTCGTAGTGTAATTTATTATGCAAACAAGATTTTTCGCATAATTTACAATTAACACATTTTGATGGGTTAAAAGTTATTTCTGATTTTTCATCATTTATAGCTAATGCACCAGTGTTGCAAAATTTGACACACATTCCACAAAATATACAATCATCATCTATTTTGATACTATTAAAAAGCCTTCCTGTTGCAACTTCAAGAGATAAAATATTGCCTAACTGCATAATAACATCAATAAACATTCTTCTTTTTTCTGGAACGTATTGTTCAAAAGAAATAGTAGTTTTTTTATCTAACTTTTGAGGCGTCATAATAGATGCACTTTTTAATGCTGTATCTTTTAAATTTTTAGTAAAAAACGAAAATAACCCTCGTCTATCTACAGTGGGATTTTCTTTCGGTTTCTCTACTGGCCTAATAATTGGAAAGGACTTTGGATAATCAATAATAATATCTGTATTATTATGGTGGATAATTAAGCCGTCTAAATACTCAAATATATTTGATAACTCTTTCAACAAATCTATTTCTTTATTTAAAATATCTGTGCCTTTTTTTGAATCACACAAAGTGCAACTGCCGTGTTTAAATACGATTTTTCTTGCACCTTTTAAATATAATAGTAATAAATCAACTATATTAAAGATACCAATACATTCAATAAAAGCTACATTTGATATTGAATTATCTTCTACTTGGTTACAAGCAACTGTTAAAACTCCGTCAGACTTAATAGCTCTACAACAATTATCTATTAATTCTTTATATCCATTATGCCTTAAATAATAAGTCTCTGTAGGACAAACATTTATACAAATTCCACAACCTGTGCATTTTTGATGATTTAAATTTATAGTCGTGCCTACACTACCAACACTTATAGCATCTGTTGGACAGTTAATATGGCAAGCAACACAAGGGGAATTTTTGTGTTTTATCCTCGTGCAAAGAGACGGCTTTATACCAATAGATGTAGAAATACCTTCAAGAAGTGAGTTTGCAAGATTTAATTTATCTAACAATGAAAAATTCCTTATATAACAAAAAAAAATAGTTAAGTTAAAATTAACGGCAACTCGTATTATAATTCTATTTCAAAATATAAATTTAAGCAACTTAATCGTAACAATACTTGATAATATTAACAATTATTTAGGCAAAAGAAGTGTAAATTCAGCACCTTTTTCATTATTTTTAACTGTAATATCGCCACCATGGTTAGTCATTATTTTTTTACTAATAGATAATCCTAATCCTGTGCCTTTAGGAGAAGTCGTAAAGAACGGTTTAAATAATTTAGAAATATTTTCTTCTGGTATGCCACCACCAGTATCAGATACTTTGATAATATGAAAATCGCCTCTATTTTCGTATATTATGTTAATTTCGCCATCACTACCTATAGCATTCATAGAGTTTGCAACTAAATTAACTAATACTTGGCGAAGATGGTTTTTATCTGCATCAACAGTTACATATACAGGTGCATCTGTGTTGAGTTGTATATTTGTAGCGTTAGACCTAACATCAAATAAAATTTTTATATTATCTAATTCTTCTTTTAGATTAATGCTACTTTTATTAGGCTCATGTTTTTTTGTATAAGATAAAATATCTTCTGCAAGCCTTTCAAGACGTTCAGATTCTGATGAAATTATATTTGCCATTTTCTGTAAATTTGGGTCATTAATAGCATTCATAAGCCTTTTTGCAAAGCCTCCGATAGATATTAATGGATTTTTAATTTCATGGACAATAGAAGCAGCATAACTGCCTAAACTTAAAATTCTCTCATTATTCTTAATTTGACCTGCAAGATTTTTCTCTGATAATAAAGATAAAGCATACTCTTTATAAACAATATTTGCAGAAATTGTAGCAGCAATAAATCCAGCTGTGCTACTACAAGCATGAATATGCTTTATACTATAAGTATCATTGCTACATACTGCAAGAATACCGTATATCTTCTTGCCAGTCATAATAGGAGATACTATAGGCATATTTTTTAACTGAATTTCTTCAAAATTTTGAAATATATTTCTCAATTCACCTTCAAAAATAACGGCACTTTCTGGAAAATTATCAAAAGCATTTTTTCGTATTTTTATACGACTATCTATAAATTTATCAGATACTTCTTTAGGATACGGAGAGCTACTTACTATTTTAATGCCTCTTAATTCTTCTTTTCTTGGATTAAAAAACATTATTGCAGCTTTATCAAAAAGTTCAGAAGATACGATAGTATGCAATGTTTGACTTATCATATTTTCTAAACTTTCTGCACTACTATCTTCTTTAATTAAAAAACTTTCTTTAAAATTGCCATTCTTTCTTTCATCAATAAAACAAGATAAAATTTCCCATGCAAATTTTAAACATTTGTTACATTCGCTATCTTTAGTGTCGTATTTTATGTTGATTACAGAATTTTTGTTATTTATCGTAATAGAATATGGAGCAGTAATATCTTTTTTATATAGTATAGAAGTGCTATTTTTTTCATTAACGTTTACTTCTGATATTACACAATTACAATTTTTTTCAATTAGTTCTATTACTTTCATAAATTAACCTATCACTTATCTTTAATAGTAATATTATCAAAATTCCCTATAGACATAAAAACTTTTCGTAATCTTGCAATAAGACTTAATCTATTAATTCTAACTTCTTCATCTTCTGCCATAACCATAACTTTATCAAAAAAATCGTTTACTGCTGGAGCAAATTTTAATAATTCTTCTAAAGCCTCTTTATACTGTTCATTTTTCAGAAAATTATCTATATGCTGTTTATCTATATGATGAGCTACTATTTTTTCTTCATCAGACTGAAACAAGTTTATATTATATTCTGTGTCGTGCCAATTATTTTTCTTTAATATATTGTTAATTCGCTTAAAACTACCAGCTATAATCTGAAATTCTTGACTGTTTCTTTCTTTCGTAATAATTGTAGCCAATTGTTGCAAAGCTATCGGGTCAGACGATTTATCTATTATAGCGTCAAAAACTTCGCTATCAACCATATCTTTAGAAATAAGCAATTGTTTCCAACGTTGAAAAATAAAATTTATTACCTTTTCAGCAACTTCCCTTTTATTAAATTTAATTTTTTCTTCAAATAAAGAAAGAGAAAATTCTACTAACTCTCTATAATCTATACGGAACGAAAATTTTTCACAAATTGATAAAATACCTATAGCACTTCTTCTTAATCCGTATGGGTCAAGATTTCCAGTAGGTATCATACCTATTGCAAAAGCTCCAGAAATAGTATCAAGTTTATCAGCAATAGACACTATCGCTCCTTCAATAGTTGAAGGTAAATCATCACCAGCAAAACGTGGCAAGTAGTGTTCGTAAATTCCTTTTGATACACTTTCTTCTTTGCCTTCAAAAAAAGCGTAATAACTACCCATAAGCCCTTGTAATTCTGGAAATTCATATACCATTTCACTCATTAAATCGGCTTTTGATAATAAAGCTACTTCTGATATTGTAGTATTTTTATTTAAGTTAAGGTAGCTATCTAACCATAAAGCAATGCTTTTAAATCGCTCCATTTTTTCGTAACTTGTGCCTAATTTTTCTTGATATACAACTTTTTTAAGGGCTTCAACCCTTGATAATAAAGGAACTAATCTATCATTTTTAAAGAAAAAGTTGGCATCATTTAGCCTTGCTCTCAATACTCTTTCATAACCTTGACGGATAAGCTCATCACCAGTATCAGATTTCATATTAGATATAGCAAAAAATTTGTTAATAAGTTTGCCATCTTTTTCTATTGGAAAATATTTTTGATGAACTTTCATAGAAGTAACTAAAACTTCATTAGGTAGTTGTAAAAATTCCTCATCAAAAGAACCAACTATACCGTAAGGATATTCAACAAGATTTGCTACAGTATCAAGAAGCCCACTATCAAGCTGGATAGTAAAGCCATTTTCTTTTTCAAATTTTAATGCTTGAGATTTTATTATTTTTTTTCTTTCTTCTATATCAATTATAACAAAGGCTTTTTCAAGAGATGATTTATATTCATCAAAGTTTTTAACTTTAATATTATTTGGAGCTAAAAATCTATGACCCATTGTATCATTAGAAGATTTTATATTATCAATTTCAAAATCAAGAATGTTGTTATTGTATATAGACAAAAAACTATGAACTGGCCTTGCAAAACGAAAATCACCATTGCCCCAACGCATAGATTTAGGAAAAGGGATTGACAAAATAATACTTGGCACTATTTCTTTCAATATAACATCGGCATTACTGCCACCAGTTTTTTTCTCTCCTTGAAGATAATCGCCCTTTGGTAAAGATACTTTCTTTACTGTAGAAACATCTAAACCTTTACTTTCTACAAATTTTAAACCGACTGTAGTAAGATTGCCATTATCATCAAAAGCAATATTAGCAGGAGGTCCAGTAACTATTTCTGTTTTATCTGACTGTTTATCTGCAAGATTTTTTAAATAAGCGTATAATCTTTTTGGCGTGCCACCAGTAATAATATCTTCTACAGATAAATTGTGTATATTAAGTTGTTTTTCAAACTCATTCTTTAAATACTCTGCCGAATTAGGCACAAAAGCAGCTGGTATTTCTTCACAACCGATTTCTAACAAATAAAATGACATACATTTCTCTCTTAAATCATAGACATAATTAAATTATACTTATATATCTTATAAGCTAATTTTTCAAGTAAATTCAACGAAGTTTCTTTAAAAACATAGATTTAATGATAATTTTTCCATTGATTAAGAAATACTTTATTTTTTGCAATATTTATTGGAATTTATAAAATAAAATATTTTCTAAATTTTCATTTGATTTATTTATCTACAATAATGTAGAATAAAAATCCTTTATAGTTAATATTAATATAAGATGTGATGAGGATATAATTATGATGATTGATGGAGAAAAGAAGAAAGCTATTGACCTTGCCATGACTAAAATAGAAAAAGATTTTGGCAAAGGTTCAGTTATGCGTTTAGGCGATAAACCAGAAGAAAAATTGCCAGTAATTCCTACTGGAGCATTAAATCTTGATGTAGCTTTAGGTATAGGTGGCGTGCCTCGTGGTAGAATTACTGAAGTATATGGAGCAGAATCAAGTGGTAAAACGACTATTGCACTCCATATTATTGCTGAAGCTCAAAAAGCAGGCGGCATAGCTGCTTTTATAGATGCAGAACACGCCCTTGACCCAGTTTATGCTGCTGCTATTGGCGTTGATACAGATAATCTTTTAGTATCTCAACCAGATAATGGCGAAGCAGCCCTTGAAATTACTGAAACATTAGTTCGCAGTGGTGCAGTTGATATAATCGTAGTAGATTCTGTTGCTGCTCTTACTCCAAAAGCAGAGATTGAAGGTGAAATGGGCGAATCTCATATGGGTTTACAAGCTCGTCTTATGAGCCAAGCATTAAGAAAATTAGCAGGTATAGTCAATAAATCTAATACTTGTCTCTTGTTTATTAACCAAACTCGTATGAAAATTGGCGTTATGTTTGGCAACCCAGAAACGACTACTGGTGGTAATGCTTTAAAATTTTATGCTTCTGTTAGAATGGAAGTTAGAAAAGGCTCAGCAGTTAAAGAAAAAGATGAAATTGTTGCAAATAAAGCTACAGTAAAAGTAGTAAAAAACAAAATGTCGCCACCTTTTAGGTCAGCTGAATTTGATGTTATTTTCGGTAAAGGTATTTCTAAAGAAAGTATATTGATAAATATGGGCGTTGATGCTGGCATTATTCAAAAATCTGGAGCATGGTATTCTATGGGTGATACAAAATTAGGTCAAGGCGAAATTAATGCAAGAATTTTCTTTGAAAATAACCCAGAAATTGCAGAAAATGTTGAGAACCAAATACGCAAAAAGTATAATATAGAAATATCTCCCATTGATGATGAATAAATAAATGGAAGATAAAAAACATATATCCTATACTTTAAAATTGTTAAGTTTAAGGGATTATTTTGAAAAAGAGCTTTTTTTTAAAGTATCAAAAAAATTTAATGAAAAATCGGCAAAAGAGGCTATTAAACTTGCAAAAAAGTATGGATATATTGATGATGACAGAGTAGCAAATAATTATATTAGAATAAAATTGCTATCTGCTTATGGCCCTTATTATATATGCAGTAAGTTATACGAAAAAGGTTACGAAATTACTGTTGATAAAGTTTTAGATATAGCAAAAACAGAAAATATAAATATAGAAGAATATATTTTAAAACTTGCATCAAATTACAAAAACAAAAAGTCTCAAGACCCTTATAAAATGTGGGTTAAATGTATGACTTACGTAACTAATAGAGGCTATCCAATTGGTCTATGTAAAAAATTAATAGATATAGGAGATTTTGAATAATGAAAGTTATATTTTTGAAAGATGTAAAAGGTGTTGCTTCTGAAGGCGATGTTAAAGAAGTAAAAGAAGGATACGCACAAAATTTCCTTTTTAAAAAAGGGCTTGCAGTCGTTGCTAATGAAGCAAATATGAAAAATCTTGAAAAAAAACAAGCAGAAATTAAAGAAAAAGCAGAAAATAGAATAAAAGATGCAAAAGTTTTAGCAGAAACATTAAAATCTATTAAAATATCTTTTAGTAGAAAAGCTGGAGATACTGGCAGGCTTTATGGAGCTGTTACAAGCCAAGAGATTGCAGAAGCAATAAAAGAAAAAGGCATAGATTTAGATAAAAAATTACTTGATTTAAAAGAACCAATTAAAGAAACTGGCACCCACACAATAAAAGTAAATATATTTAAAGATATAAAAAGTCATATTACTGTTGAGATTGTAGCAAATGGCGAAAAATAACAATCAAAAAGAAGTATTAAACCAAAAAATACCGCCTCACAATATTGAAGCAGAACAAGCCGTTCTTGCATCTGCCATCATTGATACAAACGTAATTGATGAGCTTTTAGGCACATTAACTGCCAATGATTTTTATATACCAACTCACAAATTAATCTTTGAGGCAATGCAGGCTTTATATAAGTTAGGCAAGCCTTTAGACATTATTACTCTTGTAACGAGGCTTAAAGACGAAAATAATGTAGATGATACTATTTATGATTACGTTACAGATTTAGTGAAAATTATACCTAATTCTGCAAATATGAGTAGCTACAGTAATATCATTTTAGAAAAAGCATTATTAAGAGAAATGATTACAGCTGGAGGCAAAATTACTGAATTAGGCTTTAATACAACTGACCCAGTTGATGATTTAGTAAATGATGCTCAAGCATTAGTATATAAATTGGGAGCAGATAATAAAAAGTCTGAAGCAGAACATATTAGTAAAGTGTTTCAAAGCACTTATAATAAATTAGAAAAATTATACGAAAGAGCTGATAATAGCGATGTTTCTGGCGTTCCATCTTGTTTTCCAGATTTAGATAAAATTACTAATGGATTTCAACCTTCTGATTTAATAATTGTAGCTGGAAGACCAGGTATGGGTAAAACATCTTTCGGGTTAAATGTTTTATATAATGCTGCAGAAAAAGGTAATGTATGCGTTTTTTTCTCCCTAGAAATGTCATCAGAACAGCTTGTAAACAGGTTAATTTCTGCTGAAAAAAAGATTAGTTCTGATAAATTAAGAACTGGTAGATTAATTAATGATGACTGGAGAGCATTATCAGACTTTACATCAAAACTTGAAAAACTTGACATTTATCTTGATGATACGCCTCAAATTACAGTTAATCAAATTAGAGCAAAATGTCGCAAACTAAAATCTAAATTAGGAAAATTAGATATAGTATTCGTTGATTACTTGCAGATAATGGGGTTTAACAAATCAATAAATGTGAGAGAACAACAAATTTCTGAAATTTCAAGGTCATTAAAATCTTTAGCAAAAGAGTTAGAAGTGCCAGTTATTGCATTTGCCCAAGTAAACCGTGGTGTTGAAGTTCGTGCAGACAATAGGCCTATAATATCAGACTTAAGAGAATCTGGAGCAATAGAACAAGATGCAGATATAATTATGTTTTTATATAGAGATTCAGTATATAATAAGGAAACGAAATTTTATAATGTTGCAGAAGTTATTATTGCAAAACATAGAAACGGTAGCACTGGCACGGTATATCTTGATTTTGACCCAAATTTTACATATTTTAATACTCGTCCATTAGATAAATCTTATTTACTAAAAAAAGATGAACAAGTAAGTGCTAAAAAGAAGTAAGGTAGGTAATTAGAGGTTATTTTTAGTAAGTTAAATTAATAAATTAAAAATAATTTGTTATTAATAATAAAAAAACTCTTGACGAATTAAATAATATATGATTTACTTTCTTTCGTTGCTAATATAGATATGTTAGTGGCAGTTTCCCCGGTAGCTCAGTCGGCAGAGCAAGTGACTGTTAATCACTGGGTCGGCGGTTCGAGCCCGTCCCGGGGAGCTTTTTTTATAACCATTCTTATTTTAAAATCTTGCAATTTAATACTGGCTTATTTCTTGTAGTATCAACACTATCAATTATAACTTTTACAAATTTATTGCTTTCAACTTCTTCATTAAAATTTACATTAAAATAGTTTTCAGTATGACCTTTTCTATTTTTTTCTGTTAATACTGTAAATTCTTTGCCTATTGTATTTTTCATAGATTGGAGTGTTACTTCTTGCCATAAATTACGTAAGTTATCGGCTCTATATTTTTTTACTTCTTCGCTAATTTTATCGTCCATTAATGAAGCAACTGTTCCAAATCTATCAGAATAAGGAAAAACGTGAATAAAATCGCTTGAGGCATCTTTTAATGTTTTTATTGTTTCTATATAATTTTCTTCTTTTTCAGAAGGAAATCCAACGATAACATCACTTCCTATAGTAAGGTTATCTATTTTTGATTTCGCTTTATTGCAAACTTCTATATATTGGCTACTTTCATAAAATCTGCCCATTTTTTTCAAAATTTCGTTACTGCCACTTTGTAAAGGGATATGAAGATGAGGGCATATTTTTTCTCTTCTTTCAGATATTAAATCTATTAATTTATCTGTTATTTCGTTACATTCAAGGCTTGTCAATCTAATACGATAATCGCCATCAATATTGCTGATTTTTTCAACTAAATCGTATATAGAATAACCTAACCCTCTGCCATACATTCCAATATGTATGCCTACAAGAACGACTTCTTTATAACCGTTATCTAACAATTTTTTAAAATCATCAATAGCATCGTTTATACTTTTGCTTTCTGGGTTGCCACGTAATTTTGGTATGATACAGTAAGTGCAGTTTGCATCGCAACCATCTTGAATTTTAAAAAAAGCTCTCGTTTTTTTTGATGATAAATTAATGCTACTACCAAAAAATTTTGTATTATTAGAATTTTCTAAACCGTCAGTTAAAGATACGATATGTTTTATTAGGCTTTCTTTTGAGCCGTTAGTAACAACAATATCTGCACCAATCTTTTTTAAATCTTCGTTAATTGATGAGGCAAGGCAACCAGTCGCTATTATTTTTATATTTGGATTTTTCTTTTTTAAATTATAAATATAATTTTCGCATTTTTTTGCTGCTGTATCTGTAACGGCACAAGTATTTACGACAATAATATTTGCATCTTTTATATCACTTAAAGTGTAGCCTCTTTGTATAATTTCTGACGCAAAGGATTCATCTTCTGATGTATTTACTTTGCAACCAAATGCAGTAAAAGCAATATTCAATATAATACCCCAAAAAAATCTTTTATACTTTTATGTAGTATGTTATATTAACTAATCATGAAAGAAAATAGAAAAACGATTAAATCTTATATAAAAATTTTTATATTCCTACTTTTTATTATTGCAATAAGTCTTGCTATGTGGAAATTTCGTCATATTTTTGAATTTTCTTTTGATGATATAGATATATCGTCAAACCAAGATGTAAGAACTTCTTACAACATTTATAAAGTAAAGATTAACAAAGTTGCAAGAGATATTTATTACGTCCAATTTTCTGATGTAATATGTGATGGTGCTACTGATTACGATGGCACTCCCCACTATTTTCGCATTGATATTACCTTTGAAACAGACAATAAAGAAACAGCAGAAAATATATATAACTATCAAAAGCGAGTAGTAGAAACTTTGAGACGAATAACTAAAGATTTAAAAGCTATTGACCGTAATAGTTTAAAGGTTATGGACTATACTAAATTTCATATTAGAAAAAGTGTAGAACAAATAACTGGCAAGGAGCAATTAAAAGGCGTTTATTTTGAGGGTTTTTTAAGTCAATAAATTGTTATATACTTGACTAAATACCCTCTGAAATGTTAAAAACATAATATAGGAATAATTAGGGACGGTCTTTAATTTTTTATATGAGAAAGCTCTATATAAATCTTCCATCGTTAAAAGAATTAGAGAAGCTAATAAAAGACAATTTTTTGCAATCAGAAACATTAACTGAAGCAGATATTGTTGTGTCTGAAGGTGAACTTGATTTTATTACTGGTAAATTAATTATTACTATTGCCGATAAACCAAGTGATGCAAATTCAGTATTTATTAACCGTAACCTTTCTACAGAAGCAATTTATCAAGCCCTTTCTGCCGCTATAGAAACTTATACAATTACTGCTGGTCCTATGGCTATTAACCAATCTTACTATGTGCTAAAAGATAGCGACCCTAAAGTTGGATATTTAATAAAAAAATTAGAAAATATATTAAATTCTGCAGCTGAAAGTATTATAGAAATTGACCATTACGGCAGTATTTTATTTCACAATAAAAGATTTGCACAAACTTACGGTAGTGATTCTAATGTAGTTGACGGAAATATATTCAATATGTTTGATGCAAATACCGTTAGAAGTCTTAAAACAATAATGACCCATATATCTACTGATGAGCCAATGGAATTTTTCGGAAAAATACGCAATGCTAAAGGCGAGCTATTATCTCTTACTGGCTATATTTCTGCATTACCTGGAAATATTAGCCATTATGAAATAATATTTGAAGATGTTACAGAAAAAATGCGTATGTTAAGTGAGGCAAAAAAATTAGAAGAACAATCTATTATCGCTGGTTTTGCAAGGCATCTTTCTCATAACGTAATGAATGCTCTTACTGCTGCAGGTGGTTTTATCCGTCAAGTTAGGGCAAAAACAGAAAATACACTACATTTACAAAACTTGTGGCATATAATTGACGATAAATTAGTGCTAATTGAAGAAATTGTCGCTGGATATAATGATTATACTCACGCAACAAGTATTAGAAAAACAGAAAATTTAGATTTTGATTTATTTTTTAAAGAATTAATAGATAGCATTGCAGAAAAAAAAGTAGATAGGATTTTTTCAGCTTACCTTTATAAATTTACAGAAAATTATAATCTTACTTGTGATTTTTCAGAAAGTTCATCTTTTGTAGAAGAAGCAAACAAAATGTTTTTAAAATTGGCATTATGCTATATATTAAAAGACAATATTAGATATTTTAATGTATATCTACCCTTAGAATATAAACTTAAAGTTAAGAGAGATAAAGATACTTTTAATATATCTATTTTAGTTGCAAATGTTGAAGTATCAGAACAGATTGTTGATACAATGCTTAAGCCATGGGATCATAAAATGCTTTCTCAAAGTTTTGATTACTGGGGGATTATGATTGCCGCAGCTGTTATAGAAAATCATAATGGTAAATTAGATATTAGTTGTGATGGCAATAGGTTATGTTTTAATATAACCTTTAAAAAATCATAATTTTGAGGCAAAAATGCGTGATATAGTAGAAAAGGCTGCAATTCTCGTTGAATCATTACCTTATTTAAAGAAATTTTCTGGTAAAACTTTCGTTATAAAATACGGTGGTCATGCTATGGAAAACGAGGAATTACAGTATTCCTTTGCCCAAGATGTTTCTTTATTAAAATTTATTGGTATAAATCCTGTTATAGTTCATGGTGGTGGTCCACAAATTGGTGAATTGCTTAAAAAATTAGGAGGCAAATCAGAGTTTGTTGGTGGAATGCGTGTTACAGATAGTGCCACTATGGAAGCTGTAGAGATGACTTTAGCAGGTAAAATAAATAAAAGTATCGTTACATTGATAAATAAAGCTGGTGGCAAAGCAATAGGCTTATCTGGGCGAGATGGCAATATGATAGAAGCCAAAAAATTGTTAGTAGAAACTAAAGATTCTAATGGCAATATTTTTAAAGCAGATATTGGTTTAGTTGGCGAAGTTACAAATGTTAATACTCAAGCTCTTGAAGCAGTATCAAGCCATTTTATACCAGTTATAGCTCCTGTTGGAGTAGGTAGCGATTTTCAAGCATATAACATTAACGCCGATAGTGTAGCAGGTAGCATATCAGCAGCACTACAAGCAGAAAAATTACTGCTTTTAACAGATGTAGATGGTGTTAAAGATGCAAAAGGCGAAAGAATATCAACAATCTATAAAAGCCAAATTAAAGAGTTAAAAGATAGTGGTGTTTTATATGGTGGAATGTTGCCAAAAATAGATTGTGCAGCTACAGCAATTACTGGTGGCACAAAAAAAGCCCATATTCTTGATGGCAGAATAAAACATTGCTTACTACTTGAAATATTTACTGATTCTGGAATTGGAACTCAAATATTAAACGATTAAAATATAGGTTACAAATTGATAATAGATAAAACACCTAAACGCTTTATTGATAATATTGTTGCCCCAGCATGTAATAATAATCAAGATATAATCAATGCTTTTATAAAAATTCCACGAAGTTTGTTTGTTGATACGGCAATGAAATCTAAAAGCTATGACGATAAAGCATTGCCAATAGGTTTTGGTCAAACAATATCGCAACCATCAACTGTTGCAAGAATGCTTTTATTATTAGATGTAAAAAAAAGTGATAATGTTCTTGAAATCGGTTCTGGTTCAGGTTTTTTAACTGCTTTATTATCATACTTATCAAAACAAGTTTACGCTATTGAACGTCTTGCACCTCTTTTTGAAAAAACGAGAAAATTATTAAAAGAAATGAATATTAGAAACGTGTTGTTTTCTTGTTCTGATGGAGGATTAGGCTGGAAAGAATACGCTCCATATAACAAAATAATAGCTTCAGCTGGTGCAAACCAGTTGCCACAAGCCTTAATAGACCAATTAGATGAAGGTGGTATTATCGTTATCCCTTTAAAAAATCGCCTCGTAAAATACGAAAAACAAGGCTCAAATATTACTATGATAGAAGATATTTCTGTTAAATTCGTTGATTTTGTAGGTAGTTGAGAATTTTTATATTTTTAAGAAAGTATCACTTATAAAAAATAATAAATATAAAATTTTCTAAAACTCTTAAACAAATAATATAAATTTTGTATAATATGTGGATTGCCACGAAAAACTGGCGTTTTTCTCGCAATGACGTAAAAACAGTCATTACGAGGAGCAAGGCGACGAAGTAATCCAGTAAAAATAGTTGATAAGAAATTTATCAAACATTTCTTTATTTAATTTTGAAAAAATAAATAATTTTAAATTTTTAAAT
>JAZSQT010000035.1:0-18080 GCA_045538075.1 Mucispirillaceae bacterium | reverse complement strand
TCTATTTGTTTATAATCATTTACTGTTTTCAAACTTTTATTTTCATTATCTTCACTATAAATATAAGCAGCTATATCAAAATCATCTCTTAATATATCTTCTTGTCGCAATGAATTTATAATACTAATTACATTTTCTTTTTCCATTCCTAAAATATCAGATAAATAATCAACTCTTGATTCAGATTCATCATTACCTGCTTTGGCAATACTTTTACTTGAAAAAAGTCTACTCATTATCCTTCTTGCATCTTGTTTTTGATTATCACTAAAAAATTTTGAATTTTCAATTTTACGTGATACTTCTGACATACTTTTTGGCAAAATGCTAGTAGCATATATTTTAGGATAATTTAAACCTCTTTCAATAAATCCAGCATGTTCAAGGGCAGCAATAGCTGTTTTTACACGAGTTTCAATTTCGTTTATATTATCGTTTTCCCAGCCAGCTTCTCTTGCAATTTCTAACGCAGAACAAGCAATATTTTTTCTTCGTTTAGTAAGATTTTTAATTGCTTTCCATACTCCTTGTATTTCATTTAAAGTTAATTTTGTTTGATTTAGTAATATAAAATGTTTATTTAAATCGTTGTCTGAATATAATATATAGCAATCTGCTTCTAAATTTGGGTCTCGCCCTGCTCTACCAGCCTCTTGAATATAATTTTCTAAAGAATCTGATATATCGTAATGAATTACTAATTTTATATCTTTTTTATCTACTCCCATACCAAAAGCAGATGTAGCAATCATCACCTCTACTTCATTATTAATAAATTCTTCTTGATTTTTTATTTTTTCTTGAGAATCCATTTTGCCATTAAAAGGCCTTGCTTCAATACCATCAGCCGTTAACCTATTAGCTAAATCAACGGTTTTTCTCGTTCTTGACACATAAACTATAGTAGGACATTTTTTAGATATAATAATATCTCTTAAGGTATAATACTTTTCTTCATCAGTTTCTTTATATAAAACTTTATATTTAAGGTTTTCTCTTGCTTGATTTGAGGCAAATAATTGTAGCTCAATATTATTTTTACGAAGAAAATAATCACAAATATCAGTTATTACTTTCTGTTTTGCCGTTGCAGTAAAACAAGATACTGGTATAGGTTCTTTATACTTTTTCTTTTTTTGGTATTTTAAAATAAAATCACCAATATATAAATAATCAACACGAAAATCTTGACCCCATGCAGAAAAGCAGTGAGCTTCATCAATTACAAATCTTGCTACTTCTCGTTTTTCAAGTAGCCTTTCAATAGTTTTTGAACGTAATGATTCTGGAGAAATATATAAAATGTGAGCTTTTCCAGAATATACTCTTTCTATTGCTTCAGCCCTTTCAATGCCATTTAATAATCCATTAATCGTAACTGCATCGTGAATACCTATATTATTTAGGTTATCAACTTGGTCTTTCATTAAAGATTGGAGAGGAGAAATAACTACAGTTAAACCTCTATAATTTCTACCTGCCATAATAGCTGGCAACTGGAATGTAATTGACTTTCCTCCACCAGTTGGAAAAATTGTAAGTAGTGATTTATTATCAACGGCAGCTTGAACTGCTTGTTCTTGTAGGTTAGAGCCTGAAAATTTTCTAAATTCATTATATCCAAATATATTTCTTAAAGATTTATGGATATTCAATTTATTATCACAATAGATACATTTATTACTACAAGGAGTATCAAGTAGAATTTTTTTTATATTTTCTGTTTCTGGATATTGATGAAAAACCCAAGCTGGAGTTATAGAAAAAATATCATCGGCATTAATTAAAGATAACACATAAGCTAAAGCTATTGGTTGATTTACAATAAAAGGTTTTATATTAGCATTTTCGCATATTTTACCTTTAAAATATGTATCTATCTTTAATTTAATATTATCTATGCTACATTTTTCACAGCTAAAATCAATATATTCAAAAAAGTATCTAAATTCTTTCGTATTAGATAATAAATAGTAAAATATTTCTTTAAGAGAATTATTTAATAAATGAAAAGCATTTACTTCATCATAAAACAACTGCATTGCTTTTTTTGAATCATTAACTGGATTATTTAAATCATCAGACGTTAATTTATCATCTTTTAGTAAAGCGTGATATGGATTTTTTGGAAATAAAAGAGGCGATAGGTAAAGAGTGTCTATGACTTTATCATTATTATTAAATGCTTTGCCTATATATTTTATATCATGATTTAAAATATTATGACCACATATAAAATCGTAATTAGAAATAAAATCTTTTAATTCATTAATATTTTTAGTGTGTATAATATTGTTATCTGAACTTATACCACCTAAGTCATAGATTTTATTATCATCAACACCTATTTCACTATCAACAAATACGATAGACCTATCCATCTTTATTTCTCCGTTGATAATCTATAATATAACGCATTAAGTATATTATATTTCTCAATATTTTAAAACTTTAAATTTAATAAAATAATGAGTTATTCAACAATCCCATTAAAGATATATATAAATTCTTATTTAAGAAATTTAATAATATAAACATAATAATAGTATTAGTCATAATCACTTTTTAAATCTATAAATTTAAAAAAAATGATAAAATTTCTCTTGATTTTTTTTTATAAACTTGTCATATTAGCACTCATCAAGTATGAGTGCTAATAAAAATTAATATATAAGGAGGCTATTTTATTATGGCTAAAATACAACCACTTCAAGACAGAGTTATTGTTAAAAGATTTGAAAGTGAAGAAAAAACTGCATCTGGTATTATTATTCCAGACACAGCAAAAGAAAAACCACAAGAAGGCGAAGTTATTGCAGTAGGTGAAGGTAAATTTCTTGATAATGGTTCAAGACTTACACCAACAGTTAAAGCTGGTGATAAAATTTTATTTAGCAAATATGCAGGAACAGAAGTAAAAATTGATGGCGAAGAACTTCTTATTATGAGAGAAGACGATATTCTTGGTATCATTAAGTAATTATTTGATTAAAATATAAAAAAGGAGATATAAAAATGGCAAAAAATATTGCATTTAGCGAAGAAGCACGCCAAGCTATTATGCGTGGTGTAGATAAACTTGCAGACACAGTAAAAGTTACTCTTGGACCAAAAGGACGTAACGTTGTTATAGAAAAAAAATTCGGTTCACCTCTTATTACTAAAGACGGTGTTACTGTTGCAAAAGAAATTGAGCTTTCAGACCCGTTAGAAAATATCGGTGCTCAAATGGTTAAAGAAGTTGCATCTAAAACTAATGACGTTGCAGGTGATGGAACTACTACTGCAACAGTTCTTGCACAATACATTTACCGTGATGGTATGAAAAACGTTGTTGCTGGTGCAAACCCTATGGAAATCAAAAGAGGTATTGATAAAGCCGTTGAATTAGTAGTTGATGCACTCAAAAGTATTTCTAAAGAAGTTAGCACTAACAAAGAAATAGAGCAAATCGGTTCAATTTCTGCTAATAATGACTCTGAAATTGGTCAAATTATTGCTCAAGCAATGGATAAAGTTGGTAAAGATGGCGTTATTACTATAGAAGAAAATAAATCTATGGAAACAGTTTTAGATGTTGTTGAAGGTATGCAGTTTGATAGAGGATACCTTTCTCCATATTTTGTAAATAACCCAGATACAATGGAAGCAGTTTTAGAAAACCCATATATAATTATTCACGATAAAAAAATCTCAAGTATGAAAGATATTCTTCCAGTTCTTGAAAAACTTGCAAAACAAAACTCTCCATTCCTTATTATTGCAGAAGATATTGAAGGAGAAGCACTTGCAACTCTCGTTCTCAACAAATTAAGAGGCACATTAAATTGTGTTGCAGTTAAAGCTCCTGGTTTTGGCGACAGACGTAAAGAAATGCTTAAAGATATTGCAGTTTTAACTGGTGGACAAGTTATTACTGACGATTTAGGTATTAAATTAGAAAATATTGAGCTTGAAGATTTAGGACGTGCTAAAAAAATCGTTATTGATAAAGAAAATACAACAATTGTTGAAGGTGTTGGCGTTGCTGATGATATTAAAGCAAGAGTTAACCAAATCAAAAAACAAATTGAAGATACTACTAGCGACTACGATAGAGAAAAACTCCAAGAACGTCTTGCAAAACTCGTTGGTGGTGTTGCAGTAATTAAAGTTGGTGCAGCTACAGAAACAGAAATGAAAGAGAAAAAACATCGTGTAGAAGACGCCCTTGCAGCTACTAAAGCAGCTGTAGAAGAAGGTATCGTTCCTGGAGGTGGCGTTGCTCTTATCCGTTGTATCGGTGCTTTGAAAAAAATTAAAGTATCAAAAGAACAACAAGTTGGTATTGAAATAGTCCGTAGAGCATTAGAAGCTCCTTTACGTCAAATTATTGATAATGCTGGACTTGAATCAAGTGTTATAGTAAACAAAGTTCGTGATAACAGAAATGTAGGTTTTGGCTTTAACGCATATAAAGAAACTTATGAAGATATGGTTATTGCTGGTGTTATTGACCCAACTAAAGTTACTCGTTCAGCATTACAAAATGCTGCCTCTGTTGCAGGTCTTATGATAACTACAGAAGCAGTAATTACAGAAATTAAAGAAAAAGCTCCTGCTATGCCAGATATGGCTGGTGGCATGGGTGGTGGAATGGGTGGTATGGGAATGATGTAATCATTTTCCACTACTTTATTCATTTAATCTACAACAAAAATATAAACTGGCTAATTTTTATTAGCCAGTTTTTTTATAAATAATCTTTTAACTAAAATATATTATTCTTTTACAATTTATTATTATCTTCAATTATTATCAAAAAAATTTTAAATAATTATTGCAACTATTAAGTATTATTTAATAAATAAAAATATATTGTAGATTTATATTAAATAATCTTAATAAATTATACAAAAAATTTCTTAGTAAAATACCACAAATTTAACAATACCAAAAATATCCTATTTAACCAATATTTTAAGACGTTTTTAGTCGTATTTTACAAATTTTATACAACAAGTAAATTCTCAACAACAAACAATTAAAAAAGTTAATAATCTGTTATTTTATAACAATGTTATATTATTAAATAGATACAATTTTAAAAAAATGTTGCATAGAATTAAATAAAATAATAATATAACAATCAACTTATAAATATGTTACATGTATTCGTTTTAGGGAAAGGAGTGAAAATCTTCTGCCGCTCAAGCGACTGTAAGCTAGACGAAGCCTTATGTTATACCACTGATATTTTACAATATTGGGAAGGTTAAGGATTAGAATGAAAGCAAGCCATGGAGACCTGACAATACATTTTTATTATCTATTCTTGAGCATGGAGAATGAAATGAAGTATTTAAACACCTATTTTTACAATCATACTAATAAATCATATAAAATTTAGATTAAGGCTTTAATTAATGAATAAAGTTTTTATTTTTGCTATAGCCTTTTCTATATTGTTTCACAGTGTTATTTTTGCCTCTTTTAGAGATAATTTTGATAATAAGATTGCAGACAATATTACTATTATTGAAATTTCTGTTGCAAAAAAAGGTTCAAAAACAAACGTAAATATTGCTCCACAAGAAATAGAAAATAAAGAAAAAAATAAAAAAATAGTTAATAAAGTTGAAAAATCTGAAAAAGTTACAAAAAAAAGCGAGATACCCATAAAAAAGCGAGATAACAAAAAAATATCTATAGAAAAAAATCAAAATAAAGATGAAGAAAAAATAGAATTAGATAATTCTAACAAAATAGATATTGCAAAAGCAGAACAAGGATACGATATACACGGCAAAGATAGTGGCAACGTATCTCCAAAGGCTCATAAAATACCTAAACCTAAATATCCACGAAAAAGCAGAATAAACGGCGAAGAAGGCGTTGTAACAATAGAACTAATAGTTACAGAAATTGGAAAAGCAAAAGAAGCAAAAGTTATAAATTCAAGTGGCTTTGAGGCTTTAGATAAAGAAGCTCTTGCTATTATCCCTAAGTCTCAATTTATACCTGCAAAAATAAATGGCATAGCTGTAGCTTCAGTTATGCGACTAAAAATTAGATTTTCTTTAGAAGATTAAATAGCTTTGCTATTATTCTATATGAATATAATTATCTAATTTAAATTAAGAAGTAATTTATTATGAGAAAATTTTATATTATTTTTTAAGGAATTTTATGAAAAAAATTATCGTAACGCTAATAATACTTATTTTACTCGTATTTTACTATATTTTTATAATAAAAATAGATAAAAATAGTAATACATCAAATATTGAAACTTATAAAATCGCTTCCACGTCTCCATTAATTACAGAATTAATTTTTGATATTGGGTTAGGGAAAAATTTAGTCGCCAATACTACCTTTTGCAACTATCCAGAAGAAGCTAAAAATATAAATAAACTTGGCTCTTATTCTAACATAAATTACGAATATGCTTTAAGTTTAGGTGTAAATTATGCAGTAATAAACGATGGAATGGATAGAGAAAAAGATATTTTCAATAACCTTAATATCAATACTGTTACGATTGATACAGAAAGTATTAATGGTCTAATTAACTCTTATGATATATTAGGCAAAACTTTTAATAACACAGAAAATGCTTTAAAAGCAAAAAACAAAATCACTAATGAAGTTTCTAAATATTCCCACTTAAAAAACAATAAAAATAAACCGAAAGTATTAGTTGTAGTTTTTCGCCCAGAAGGAAGTGGCACTATCAAAAAAGTTACTGTTGCAAGTCGCAGCAGTATTTATAACGATATATTAGAACTATTAGGTGCAACTAATGCGTTACAAGAAGATAGACCGTATCCAGAATTATCTATTGAAGCCATTATTACATTAAATCCAGATATCATTATAGAAATTACACATAATGCTGCAAGTGGCACTATCAAAGAATGGAATACTATAAATGATAATATTAATGCGAAAAAAAATAATAAAATATTTGTTACTAATGAAAGTGTAATGTCTTTAGTTGGCCCAAGATTGCCTATTGTTTTAGATTATTTTTATAAGTCTATATGGAATTAACTTTATGATTAAAATTGAAAATGTTACTTATAAAATAAAAAATAAAATTTTATTATCAAATATAAATTTTACCGTTAATAAAGGTGAAAATATATCTATTATTGGCTCAAACGGAGCTGGAAAAACTACATTAATAAAACTTCTAAACGGATTAATTAAAGCTACAAGTGGCAAAATATTAATTTTAGATAAAGATATTAACCATTATAAAAGAAAAGAATTATCAAAAATTATTAGTTACGTCCCTCAAAGCACTGGCTATGGCTACGATTTTACTGTAGAAGAATACGTTACATACGGTAGATATACGTATATGACTTCTTTTGGTGCTATAAATAAAGAAGATAAAAATATAATAAATAATGTTATGACTGAAACTAACATATACCATTTAAAAGATAGAAAATTATACACATTAAGTGGTGGCGAAAGACAAAAAGTTTTTATAAGTTCTGCATTGGCTCAATCAGCCCCTATTATAATCCTTGATGAACCTACAGTATATCTTGACCCTAAAGCTACTACAGAAATTAATGAATTGTTACAAAGTATCAATAAGTCAAAAAATTATACTATGATTACAGTAACTCATGATTTAAATTACGCATTGCTATCTAAAAGCAAAATGTTAGGCATAAAAGAAAGTAACCAAATATTTTACGAAAACTATTTAGAAGCATATAACAACAAATATTTTGATAATTTATTTAATACTACCTTTTTATACGTTAAAGGCGATAATAATGCTCCCCAATTATTGCCAAGGAATTTAAGTCAAAATGAAAAATAAATTTACTATAATAATATTATTCTTTTCTATATTAGTCTTGTTAATTTCACCTTTTATAGGTATCCAAGATGTAACTTTATCATCATTAAGAGAAAATAGTATAGAAAAAGAAATTTTTTACAAAATAAGACTTCCTCGTGTATTAATGTCTTTTTTGGCTGGTTCTATCCTTGCTTTAGGTGGGTTAGTTTTTCAAGCTATGTTTAAAAATCCAATTGCAACACCTTTTACTTTAGGAGTTTCAAGTGGAGCATCTCTTGGCACGGCAATTTACTTCTTTTTAGGTTTTAATATATCTCTACCTATATTTTTTGGTGGTTCTGTTTTTGCCTTAGTTGGAGCTTTATTATCAATAGTAATAGTATATGGCACTGCTTCATTAATGGGTGCAAAAAATGATGCTGGATTGCTACTTGTTGGAGTAGCCCTTAATTTTTTATGTTCTGCTTTAATTATGTTTATCCAGTTTTCTGTTGATTTAATTAGTGCCAATAGAATTATTTATTATATGATTGGTAGTATTAGTGGCTCAAATATGCAAGATGTATTAATGCTTTTGCCTATTGGTATTATCGGCAGTTTAATTATGTTAAGCTATAGACGAGAACTTGATTTATTATCTATGGGTGATGAAACTGCAACTGCAAGAGGATTAAATACTAAAACTACTTCGGCAATTATATATTTTACGATATCTATTATGATTGGCTGTGTAGTTGCATTGTGTGGACCTATTGGATTTGTTGGTATGATGGTGCCTCATATATGCAGAATATTTGTTGGTTCATCAAGTATAAATTTAATGCCAGTAACAATAATTTTTGGTGGAGCATTTTTGACAATTTGCGACACGATAGCAAGAAATATATTTGCTCCCACTGAAATGCCAGTAGGCATTATTACTTCAATGCTTGGTGCTCCTTTTTTTATATTCTTAATTATAAAAAATAAACGAATATAATTTTATATATCAAGCCTATATGCAGAAATTTCTGCTACCATTTCTGGGTCTCTATGGGAAAAAAATACACTTTTTTCTTCATCTAAAGTTTTTATAATCTCCATATCATTTTCAGATAACTCAAAATCGTATATGTTAAAATTTTCTTCCATTTTATCTTTTATTGTAGTTTTTGATAAAGCTACTATTCTTCTTTGAGTAAGCCACCTTAATATAACTTGCCCTACTGTTTTATTATATTTTTTGCTTATTTCAGTTAATATTTTATTATTAAATATATCTTTTTCTCCTTGAGCAAAAGGCGACCAAGCCTCACTTTGAACATTGTATGACTTAAAAAATCTATCACTTTCTATTTGTTGACAAAAAGGATTTACTTCTATTTGATTAATGGCAGGTTTTATATGATTATGTATTGATAAATCAACTAATCTATCTGGATAAAAATTGCTAACACCTATTGCTCTAATTCTTTTTTGATTATACAAATCTTCCATAGCTCTCCAAGAACTATATACATCACCAAAAGGTTGATGAATTAAATATAAATCAATATAATCAAGTTGTAACCTTTCCATAGATTTATTAAAGGCTTTTTTAGTATTTTCATATCCAGTATCTTGAACCCATAATTTTGTGGTGATAAAAAGCTCTTCTCGTGGTTTATGACATTTTTTTATAGCATTTCCAACGGCTTCTTCATTTAAGTAAGATGAAGCTGTATCAATTAGCCTATAACCAACATCTATTGCATCAATAACACATTTTTCACATAAATCTAAATCTTCAATTTTATATACACCGTAACCAAGCAACGGTATTTTAATCCCATTATTTAATATAACTTCTTTCATAAAAAACTATTTTTCCTTAAAACTTTTACTTAAGATTAAAATAGCTTTAAATAATTATAATAACAAAAATATTTTACTTTGAATATTTTTAATCATTAATTATCAATAATTTAGCTCTTAATTATTCTAACAGAATTTAATAATGCTAATAGGGCAACTCCAACATCTCCAAAAACTGCTTCCCAAATAGTAGCTACACCAAACAACCCAAGAATAACGAATAACAACTTGATACTTAAAGCAAAAATTATATTTTGCCAAATTATATTTTTAGTTTTTTTTGCAATTTTTATACTTTCAGATAATTTCATTAAAGAATCGTCCATTATTACTACATCTGCCGTTTCTATTGCTGCATCACTACCCAATTTACCCATAGATACACCAACATCAGCTAAAGCAAGAACTGGAGCATCGTTTATACCATCGCCAGCATACATTATTTTGCCATATTTACCTTTATTAATTTTATTAGTAAATTTTTTGAAAATTTCTGCTTTATCTTCTGGCAATAAATCTGTGTAATACTCTTTTATTCCAACTTGACCTGCTATTTTTTCTGCAGAATACTTATTATCACCAGTTAAAAGAGCAATATTTTCTACGCCTAATTTTCTTAAAGCAACGATAGCTTTATTTGCCTCATCTTTTATTTCATCACTTATAATAATATAACCAGCATACTTATTATCTACTACAATATGGGCTACTCCCTCAGCTAAATTGCAAACTTCGTTACTATGATGAATATTAAATTTATGAAGAAGTTTATCACTACCAACTAATAACACCATATTATCAATATTTACTTTAATGCCATGACCTTGTATTTCTTCGTAATTTTCTATATTAAAATCTCCAAGATTATTGACTGCATCTTTAATTGATTTTGCTATTGGGTGGTTTGATAAACTTTCTGCCATTGCAGCATATTTTAATACTTCTGTTTCTGTAAAATTATTATAAGCTACAACTTTAGTAACTTTAAAAACACCTTTAGTAAGTGTCCCAGTTTTATCTAAAGCAACGGCTTTTATATTTGATAATGCTTCTAAATAATTTGCACCTTTAACTAATATGCCCCTTTTTGATGCAAGACCAATACCACCAAAATAACCTAAGGGAACGCTAATTAATAAAGCACAAGGGCAAGACACAACTAATACTACTAATGCCCTATATATCCAATCAGAAAAAGAACCAAAATTTAATAATGGTGGTATCAAAGCAACACTTAATGATATAAAAAATACTATTGGCGTATAGTAAGAGGCAAAAGTTGTAATAAATGTTTCTGTTTTTGCTTTGTTTGCTACTGCATTTTCTACTAAATCAAGGATTTTTGATACAGAAGATTCTTTAAAAGGTTTTACAACCTCTATATTTATCGCACCAGTTAAACTAATACTACCAGCATAAACGTAATCGCCTATTTTAGCACGTTTAGGCATTGATTCACCTGTTAAAGCTCTACAATCAAGGGTTGTTTCACCTTTAACAATAACGCCATCAAGGGATACTTTTTCTCCAGCTGTAACAGTAACAATATCTCCAACAGATACACTTTCTGGACTAACTTTCATTATTTTATCATCAACTATTACATTTGCGTATTCTGGTCGCACTTCTATTAAAGATTTTATTGACCGTCTAGATTTATTAACTGCCCAGTCTTGAAAAAACTCGCCAGTTCTATAAAAAAGCATTACTGCAACACTTTCATTATAAGCACCAATAAAAAATGCAGCAATAGTTGCAAAAGTCATAAGAAAGTTTTCATCAAAAATTTTGCCTTTGCTTATATTTTTAACGGCAGAAATTATTACGTTTTTACCAGTAGCAAAGTAAACTATACCTAAAATACTATAACCAAAATAAACTAACGGCACACTTTTATAATATTGAATAAATAAAACTCCAGCAAAAAAAACTACTATTGACGAAATTATAAAGATTAATTCTTTCGTAAAATTATAATTATCAGTTGTAGTATTAGATTTTCTTTCATCAAGTTCAGATATAATCACATCATGTTCTATTGATGAAACTTCTCGTCTAACTTTGTTTATATCATTAGTATCTATATATAAACTCTTTGTAGCAAAAACAATTTTTGCATTATTAACACATTCCATTTTGTTAATTGCATTTTCTAAATTTGCAGCACAATTTGGACAATCTAAATTATCTATAGCGTATTTTTTCATAACATTACCATTATATTACTCTATCTTTTTTCACTAATATGTTCTAAACCCATTCGCAAAATTTCATTAATATGAATATCGTCTAAACTATAAAAAATATTTTTCCCTTCTTGGCGAGATTTTACAAGCCTCATCTGACGCAAAACCCTTAATTGTTGAGATACTGTAGATTGCTTCATTTCTAAAACTATACATAAATCGTGAACACATAACTCTACACTTAAAAGTGCCGATAATATTTTTATCCTTGTAGAATCAGCAAAAATCTTGAAAAACAATTCTAACCCAGCCACAGTATAAGCATCTGGTAAGGCAGATATTGCCTGTTCTACATCACCCTTATTAACTACTTTAATAGATAAATCTTGCCTATCGTCCATAAAACATATACCTTTACTCATATCATCATATGATGATATATTAACAAGTATTAATTACTTGTCAATAATAAAAAACTCTTTTAAATTATTAATTTACGAATTACTTCTTGAGAATTTTATGAATACACAATTGAAAGTATTAATTATTGAAGATGAAATTAAAGTTGTTGAAGCAGTAAAAGCATATCTTGAAAAAGATGGATTTACTGTTGATTACGCTATGCTTGGCAGTGATGCTTTACAAATTTTTAATGAAAATAGATACGATTTAATAGTATTAGATTTAATGTTGCCAGATATAACTGGAGAAGAAATTTGCAAAAAAATACGTCAAGATTCTGATGTGCCTATTATTATGCTTACTGCTAAAAGTTCTGAAGATTCTAAAATTAATGGATTAAATATTGGTGCAGATGATTACTTAATAAAACCTTTTTCTCCTCGTGAACTTTTAGCAAGAATAAAAGCAATTTTAAGGCGAACTATAGTAGAAATTGATAATAAAATTATTAAATTTAACAATGGGTTATCTATTGATTATGACACTCCAGCAGTATATAAAAATAATATAGAAATTACTTTAACTCCTAACGAATTTAAAATTTTATCTTTTTTAAGCAAAAATAATGGAAAATATTTTTCAAGGGAACAATTGATTGATAATGCTATTGGCTCATCTTTTGATGGATACGATAGAGCCATAGATTCTCATATTAAAAATTTACGACATAAAATTGAAGATAACCCTAAATCACCAAAATATATCATTACCCAATACGGATTTGGTTATAAATTTAACGGCAAAAAACAATGAAAATAAATTTTAGCATAAAAAAACAATTTATTATTGCCTTTCTTCTTATTGCTATAGTCTCACTAATTTTACTATCTTTAATAATGAGAACTGCTATTGAAAAATCTTTCTACGATTATATATGGACTGCTCAAGCTAATACTCATCAAATGATTGTAAAATATTTTGAAGATTACTATAGCAAAAATAGAACATGGAAAAATTTTAATGGAGATGAAATTGGAAAAATAGCAAAAGAAAACGAAAGCTATTTTACGATTATAGACCCTCATGGCAACCTTATTTGGACTACAGAAAATAATATTGAACCGTGTTGTGAAAATGAAGCCCACAAGTATTATAGAGATATTCACCCAGTAATTTATAATGATAGAATGGTTGCTAGAATAAATATCGGTCAATTTACAGATCATATTTATTCGCCTAAAGATATTACTTTTAAAACAAATATTGCTTATGGAACACTTTTTTCTTTATTAGTTACACTAATTATTACTTTACCACTACTTTTAATAATATCTAACAGACTTTCTGAACCTGTTAGTAGGCTAAAAAATGTTGCCGACCAAATGACTAATGGCAATTTAAATATAGAATTTAATAAAAACTTTTCTGTAAAAGAAATTGCAAGCCTTGCTGAAAGTCTCGACAGATTAAGAAAATCTTTACTATCTCAAGAAAATTTAAGAAAAGAATTAACAACCAATATATCCCATGAACTGCGAACTCCAATAAATGTTATTCAAAACCAATTAGAAGGAATGATTGACGGAGTTTTACCTATAAATAACGAAAGGCTTGAAAGTATTTTGCAAGAAATGGAGCGACTTACTGGATTAATCAGAGAAATAGAAAAAATTACTGAAGTTGAAACAGAAAATTTTATAATAAATATATCTGCAATAGATTTATCTAAAACAGTAAAATCAATTACAGATACTTTTGAAGGTGCTTTAAAAAGAAAAAACCTTATATTACACTTAAATTTACAAGAAAATTTGATAGTTTATACAGAAAAAGATAAATTAACGCAACTTATATTAAATTTAGTATCTAATGCTTAGAAATTTACAGAAACTGGTTGCATAACAATAAACACTTATGAAAAAATTAATTTTATTATACATGTAGTAATTGATACTGGAATAGGCATAAGTAGTGATGATTATGAAAATATTTTTGAAAGATTTTATCGTGTAGAAAAATCAAGAAACCGTGATACTGGTGGTGCTGGATTAGGGCTTGCAATAGTTAAAAAAATAGCCGATACATTAAAATTTAAAATTGAATTAGAAAGCAAAATTAATATAGGCTCAACATTCAGAGTAATCTTTAATAAAAATCAACAATCTACATAATTTTTACACAATTTTATTTTATACTTTAATACTTTTATTTTAAAGAGGTGAATTAGTGGGTACTGCTGGACTTTTATTGCAACTATTAGCTTTATTTGCTGCATTAGGTGCATCAGTTTTATATGCTTTAGCGTATAAGGACAAATCAGAATCTTACCTAAAATTAGGTAATCTAACTTTTTTAATTTCTGTAGGTGCTATTATTATCGCATCTATAATATTGACTATAGCCCTTGCTATTAGTGATTTTTCTATTAAATACGTTGCTCAATATACAGACCTTTCTTTGCCGTTATCTTATAAACTTACTGCCTTTTGGGCTGGGCAAGCTGGTTCTCTACTTTTATGGGCTTTGTTATTAGTTATATTTGTAGCAATAGAAATTTATAGGCTTAAAGATAAAGACGTTAATTATCGTGCTATAGTTTATTTAGTTGGCTCAATATCAAGTTTATTTTTTATAATGCTTGTTGCTTTCGTTCAAAACCCTTTTGAACCAATGGCTTTTATCCCTCGTGATGGTAGTGGAATGAATCCAATGTTACAAAATCCTGGTATGGTTATCCACCCTCCTACATTATACGTTGGTTACGTTGGATTTAACATAGTTTTTGCCCATGCTTTTGCAGCTCTTTTAAATAAAGATTTCTCAACAGATTGGATTAAACTAACGAGAAGTTGGACACTTATTATTTGGGTATTCTTAACTATGGGTATCGTAATTGGTGGCTGGTGGGCATACGTTGAACTTGGTTGGGGTGGATATTGGGCTTGGGACCCAGTAGAAAATGCGTCTCTTATACCATGGTTTACTGCTACTGCTTTTATGCATTCAGCTTATCTTTACGAACGCAGAAACAAAATGAAAGGCTGGACTTTTGCCCTCATTTTAATAACTTTTGAACTTACCATATTAGGAACATTTATTACAAGAAGTGGAGTAATTGAATCTGTCCATAGCTTTGGTAGAAACGTTATTGGTTCTTTCTTCTTATGGTTTATATTAATTAGTGCTGTAATTTATATTTTTGCAATGTATAAAAATAGAAGAGTTTTTGAAGATAAAGAAGAGTTTCAATATTTATCTAAAGAAGGCATATTCTTTATTGCTAACTGGCTTTTTGTAGGTATTGCTTTCGTTATTCTTTTTGGAACATTCTTACCATGGCTTTCAGAACTTTTTGGAAAAGAAAAAGTTACTGTTGGTTTATCTTATTTTAACAGAGTATCAATGCCTTTTTTCATGGCTATACTTTTTGCTAGTGGTATAGGACCTATGATTCCTTTCGGTGGTCAAAAAGCAAGTAACTTTTTTAAAATGCTTATACCTTCAGCAATATTTTCAATATGTGCCGTTATAGTAGCAATTATTTTAGGCTATACTCTCCTTGCTCCATTAATACTTATAGCTTTTATTGCTTTTTCTTTTTTTACTACGGTGCAAAAAGCCTTTAGTATGATAAAATTAAATGGCATAAAATCTATTGTTACAATGAATAAATTTTATGCAGCAATGTTTATCCATCTTGCCGTTGCTGTTATGGCTTTTGGTGTTACTATGAGTGCTTTTTATAATAAAAAAGTAGATGAAGTAGTTAACCAAGATAGTCTTATTAGCCTTGATAGTTACGATTTTGAAATTGGTAAAATTCACACAGAAAAAGGTGCAAACTATATTTCAAACTATCTTCCAATAAAAATTTATAAAAATAAAGAGTTTATATCAGAGGCTTATCCAGAAATGCGTGAATATAACGGAGAAGAAAACATATTTGCAGAAGTAGCATACTATTCAATGTTTCATGGCGACTTATATTTCATCTTATCTGGCTTTGATATAGAACAGAATTTAGTTAGAGTTCAAGCTATATTCCAACCTTTTATTGTATGGATATGGGCTGGTTGCGTAATGATGGTTATAGGTGGATTTTACGCAGTATTTAATTTTCGCAAAGGTAAAAAAAATAATTAATAAATTATAATTTTCCCTCCTTATTCATATTTATAAGCCGACTTCTAAAATATATAAGTCGGCTTTTTTATTGAAAAATATACTTTTAATTAATAAAATAAAAGTAAGGGAAAAATATATGAAAGAGTTAATTAATAAACAATGAAATTTTTTTAATTCAAACAAAACATTAGATTACAATTTTAGGTTAAAACAATTAAAGAAACTATATAATATAGTGTGTCAAAATGAAAATTTAATAGCAGAAGCGTTATACAAAGATTTAAACAAATCAGAATCTGAAAGCTATATGACAGAAATAATGATTATAAAAAAAGAAATAAAATATTTTATTTCAAATTTAAAGTCATTAATGAAACCTAAAAAAGTTGCCTCACCTATTACTATTTTTCCTTCATCTGCTTTTATTTATAAAGAGCCTCTTGGACTTTCTCTTATTATTTCTCCATGGAACTACCCTATTCAGCTTTCTTTATGCCCTCTTGCAACGGCTATTGCAGCAGGTTGTTGTGCTATATTAAAACCCTCAGAATATTCTACTAACTCATCTAACTTGTTAGAAAATATAATATCTAAAAATTTTGAAGAAGATTATATTGCAGTCGTAACTGGTGGAGTTTCTGAAAGCACTAAATTATTAAACGAAAAATTTGACAAAATTTTCTTTACTGGCAATTCTACTGTTGGCAAAATTGTAATGGAAAAAGCAACAAAAAATCTTACTTCTGTTACATTAGAACTTGGTGGCAAAAGCCCATGTATAGTTGATGAATCAGCCAATATTGATATAACAGCAAAAAGAATAATTTGGGGCAAACTTATTAATGCAGGTCAAACTTGTGTTGCTCCAGACTATATTTTTGTTCACTCTTCCGTTAAAGATTTATTAATTAAAAAACTTATTTTTTATATAGAAAAATTTTATGGCAACGATTTATTAAATAATCCCCTATATCCAAAAATAATAACTAAACACCATTACGATAGGGCTAAAAAGTTGCTTGATAACGAAACAATAATTTTCGGTGGCAATTTTGATGATGAAAAATTAAAAATTGAAGCCACTTTAATTGATAACCCTCAAAGTGATAGCCCTCTTTTAAAAGAAGAAATTTTTTCTCCAATCTTACCTATCATAAATTACGACAATTTAGATAACCTTATTCTATCTTTAAAAGAAAAAGAAAAATCCCTTGCATTATATATTTTTTCAAATAACAAAATTAATATTAATAAAATTATTACAAATATTTCTTACGGTGGTGGTTGCGTAAATGATACTATAGTTCATCTTATGCCCCACAATTTGCCTTTTGGTGGCGTTGGTAATAGTGGTATGGGAAAATATCATGGCAAAGCTGGTTTTGATGATTTTTCTAACACTAAAAGTATAGTAAAAAAACCTTTCTTTTTAGATTTACCTTTTAAATACCCTCCATACATAAATAAAATCAAACTATTTAAATTTTTTGAAAAATTTTAGAATTAAATTTTTATATATTTTATGGACTGCCACGTCGCTTTGCTCCTTCCAGAGACTTTTTTATGTCATTACGAGGAGTAAAACGACGAAGTAATCTAGAAAGTTTTAAAATCACCTAATTATAAAACTTTCTTTTATTTAAATCTGAAATAATAAATAAATTTTAATTTTTAAATAGTATTGAAAGGATAACCATCTGCTTAAAGAATACAATTTTTGAACTCAG